>JAMOOS010000001.1 GCA_027065245.1 Desulfuromonadaceae bacterium
TGAATCCCAACACCGGCGGCGAGTTCGGTATCGAACGCGCCGAAATGCTGTATAAGTTCAATGATGCTATCGAGCTGGAAACCGGCTGGGATATCCGTGCTCTGGATATCAAGACCGGTGGCCTGCTCTATGGTGATGATCACCCATTTATCGGCTTCCGCGGCAAGATTGCCGAAGGCACCAAGTACGAGTTACTCTATTTACCCATTCAAAACATGTCTGACATCAAGAACGATCCTTTAGGAAGTGATGCTCTAAACGATTGGAATGTATATACTCTCAAAATTAACCAGCAGGTTGGCCCGCTCAACATCAGTCCGTTCCTCGCTTACAGCGACAACGATCATCCCGCGTATTCTGCAGGAGTAAAATCCAACGATTACAATTCCGAGGTTATGTACTACGGCGTGGAAATAACCGGCAAGATCGGCATCGTCAATCCCTACTTTGAGATTGTATTCGCCGATGGCGACATGAATGGTGGCGCTCAGGATGGCTACGACATCTCTTCCATGGCAGCCTTTGCCGCCGTAGAGCTCAACGTATCCAAGGCCTTCAACCCCTATGTCGCCCTGCGCTACACCCAGGGTGATGACGACGCCAGCGATGACGATGTTGAAGGCTGGGTCGGCATTACCGACATCACCCGTTTTACCCCGGTCATCGGTATGGATGGCGGCATCATGAGTGAAGATTTAGGCCAGAGCTACGGTGCCACCTTGTATTCATACTCTCCTGAGCGCGCGGTGGGCGGCAACAGTTACGGCGGCATCAGCAACAGGGGTTCCGGCAACAACCCCGGTCAGATTCTGTGCGCCATCGGCGCCAAAGGCGATCTTTCTTCTCTGGTAGACAAGCTCAGCTATAAAACCCAGGCATTCATGATCTGGTACGACGAAACCGACAACCTGATCAACAAAAAGAATCCCGGCAAGGATGTTGACGACTACGCCGGTACCACCTTTGACCTGCAACTGAAGTACGCGCTGGACAAAAACTTTACCATTGACTACATCTTTGGTATTTTCGTGCCTGGCGATGGCATCGAAGACCAGTACGGTGACGATGTAGCGATGACCAACTGTCTGACACTGGCGTGGAAATACTGATAAACGGCATTACCACATAGGCTACACCACGCTCCCCGGCAGGACATACTCCTGGCGGGGAGCGTTTTTCTGATGCACAGTGCCCTGCGCGCCACTGTGCGTAACAAGCAACGGAGGCGAAAACGATGAAAAATAGCATTAAGTGGCTGATACTGGTGCTGCTGGTGTGCATTGCCAGTGCCGCCAGCGCAGCCGACTGGACGCAAATTCAGCAGCGGTTGCAACACTGGCAGGGAGCCAAAGAGATCACCTTGCCGACTGGGATAGATCCGCTGGACGATACTCTGTTTTCGCCTCTGGTAGATAAATTGCTGCAACAGGGTTACGCCGTTCTGCCGCCGGACAAAACCAGCAAGACCGGTCTGATTCTCCAGCAGCGCACGACCAGGCACGGCAAGGTGATAACCCTCATTCGCGCCAGTGACAGAGCCCTGATCGCCATGGAAAAGCTGGCGCCACCACCGCCGCCACCTGTAGCGCCGGCACCGGTCAAACCGGCAGTCCGTGCCGCCGCACCAGCGCCGGCACCGCCGACGGCAATCCAACCTACAACAACCGCTCCGGCTACTATTCATGTTGGCACAGTAAAACAGGCCGAGGTTGTATCGGTCAGCCAGCCGCAGGTAATCAGCGATAACCAGCGGGTATACGAACTGGACGGTAATCCCATGCAACTGGTAGCATGGGACAACGATGACGGCAGCAGCGAAATCTACCTGCTCTACGACCGGCAGATTCGCCACCTGCACAGTGACGGCAGCACTATGCGCGAGCAGGAACGCTTCCAGTGTCCGCTGCAACCGTCGCGGGCTTTGCACCTGGATATCGGTGACATTGACAACGACGGCACACCGGAACTGGCTGCCACCTGGGCTGAAGACGTGTATGACGTAGCCGCTGGCACCAATTCAATTGTTCACGCCTGGATCATTGCCACCCGCACCGGCATGAAGGCCGTCAGCAACGACCTGCATGGCTATGTACGCATCGACAACAACAAAGCCGAATTGCAAAAACGCACCGATTACAGCCCGTTTGCGGCTGAGGTTTACTCCATCCATGTAAGCGGCAGCACCATCAGTGTGGCATCGCAACCGGCGTATCACAGCAAACAGCTGATTTTCAATCAGCTCGAATGGCCAGACGAGCAGCGACTGCTGGTCTGGAACAAAGATCAGCGCCTGATGCTGGTAGAACGTGGCAGTGACAAGCGCATCATCGGCTCCACCCTGCTTACCGATTTTGGCGAGTACTGTGGCCCGTATGTGTCCATTCCCCTGAAAAACCCCGGTTATCGCAGTGGTTTCTCCGCCGAGGATCGGGTGTTGGCTAAAAATGTCTATCTCGGTCGCCGTCTGCTGCGCCACGGCGATGCCGTATTCACCATTGTCCGCGGCCGCAGCAACGGCATGTTGCTGCTCGGCAGTACCAGTGGTGCGGACAAATTGGTGAAAATCACCGCCACCGGTAACAGTATGACCACCAGCTTTCCCTTTGCTCCCATCGATGCCTTTATCATCGATTTTGCCCTGTGCGGCAATAACAGCAATCAGGCGCTGGTGCTGGTCAACGAAAAGGTTGACGGCAGCGGCAGCGCCTATCTGCGTCTGCAATAACAGCAAAGAACGCAAAACGGGGACGCAGTCGGCAGACTCGTCCCCGTTTTGCAGCAGTAACGCCACATCATGTTTCCATATTGCGCTGCGGATACACCACCTCGATCCCGGCGGCGTTTACCAGCAACGCGTCAACACCAAGGCGACGCACATACTGCGGCGTAACCGGTATTTTGCCGTGGCCGCCGGGCAGATCGACAGTGTAGATGGGCATGGCCATACCGGACAGTTCACCCTGGAGTTGGCGCATAATTTCCATCCCCTGCTCCAGCGTGGTACGGAAATGACCGGTGCCGCGAGTAATGTCCATCTGGTGCAGGTAGTAGGGACGCACCCTCAGACAATACAGGTTGTGAAACAACTGCCCCAATACACTACTGTCGTCATTTACGCCGCGCAACAGCACCGTCTGGTTAACAACGCTGATACCGGCATCCACCAGCATGGCACACGCCTGGCGTGCCGCCGGAGCAAGCTCGGCGGGGTGGTTGAAATGGGTGAGAAAATACAGCGGCTGGTGCCGGGCCAGCAAGGCACACAGGGTGGCGTCTATCCGCGACGGCAGCACCGCCGGAGCGCGGCTGCCCAGGCGGATAATCTGCACATGGGGGATACGCCGCAGCCGCTGCAACAATTCACTCAACAAGGCGTTTGACAGGGTGAGAGGATCACCGCCGGAGATGATCACCTCGTTGATTTCACCATGGGCGGCAATATATTCCAGTGCCTGCATCAGTTCGCCAAAGCTCACCGCCATCTGCGCACAACCCACCATGCGCTTGCGCGTACAGAAGCGGCAGTAGGCAAAGCAACTGCCCGCCGCCAGCAGCAATACCCGGTGGCGATAGCGATGCACCAGCCCCGGCAACGGCGACAGACGCTCTTCCGCCAGCGGATCACACGGTGCACCAGCGTCATTCAGCTCTGCCGCAGAGGGGAGAAACTGCCGCCCCCATAAATCATCGCCATCTGCAATCTGTTCCAGCACATACTCGCTGATGCGCACTGGATAGCGACCGGCGACGGCATCCACACCATCGTCCAGTCCAAAGCGCTGTTTCAACTTCTGGATATCACCACAGGCGCGCCGGTGTTGCTGTTGCCACTCATCCATAGATATTCCCGTCCTGCTGCTGATTATTAACCGCGCGGCATGGTAACAGAGAGAAACGTCAATGGCAAACAGCGGGACTTTGCCTGAGCCGGACGACGTGCTATATTGAGCCACGCTTGTACAACCAACCACTTATGGAGGTACTTCATGCAACATTTCGCCCTCACCATCATTGGCCGTGACCGCCCCGGCATCGTCTCCGGCACGGCGGAAATCCTCTATCATCTGGGCTGCAATATCGCCGACTCCAGCAGTACCATCCTCGGTGGCCAATTTGCCATGATACTGATTCTGTCACATCCGGAAATCGATGACCTCGCCACCATTCGTCAGGCTTTCACCGAGCTGGAAGAGCAAGGGTTGTCGGTGTTTGTGCGCGCCTTGAAACCGGGCGGCGAAAAACGTCCACAACTACCGGGCGAACAGTGCATGATTTCTGTCTACGGCAGCGACAAGCCGGGTATCGTCTACCGCGTTGCCAAAAAACTGAGCGATCACAACATCAATATCGTCGACCTCAACACCACCCTGGCCGGTTCGGAACAGCGCCCTATCTATGTGATGATGTGTGAATCGGTGCTGCCACAGGATATGGACAGCGATGATCTCAAAGCTCTTATGGACAAGTTGAGCAGCGAAATAAGCGTTGATATCACGGTGCGCACCATCACGCCGGTGGAATTGTAGATCATGGCGGTACGCGAAGTACGGATTTATCCTGATCCGATTCTCAAACAGGTATGCACTCCAGCCGAAGTCGGCGGTGCAGAGACTACCGCCATCATTACCGACCTGGTGGACACCATGGTTGATGCCGGGCACTCCGTCGGCATGGCCGCGCCGCAGATAGGGATACTCAAACGGGTGGCGGTGGTGGATGTCTCCCACAGCAAGCTGGGTAAAAAACACAACCACGGCCTGCTGACCATGGTCAACCCGGAGATTATCGAAGCGAGCGGCAGCAAAGTGATGCGCGAAGGCTGCATGAGCGTACCGGACTATACCGGCAACGTGGAACGGGCACGCGAAATCACCGTACAATTCAGCGACGCTGACGGCAGTGAGCGGGTGGTACGTTGCAAAGGATTTGAAGCGGTGGCCATCCAACACGAGCTGGATCATCTCGACGGCCTGCTGTTCCTCGACCGGGTGTCCAACCCCAAGGCGGATATTTTCAGGCGCAAAGGTTAGACAGGCAAGGCGTCCCGCATGGGCAAAACTAGCGGGACGCCTGCCTGCGGTTCACGCGAACTAATTGTCGAGTTATGGTTGTCGCAATATGGTCGAAAATTTAGTAAAAAATGTCAGAATATAGGCGTTACTCGGCGGGTTCCCCACCATAGGCTGGTGAATCCAGTTGTGTTTTGGCAACTGCCAGATCGTTTCCTTTTCGCCAATGATATCGGCCCAGCGCGGAATCAGATCACCAAGGTGTTTCTCCTGAGTCACCGCCTGGAAACCGACAATCTGCCCGCGCCTGACGTCGCCCAAATCCTCAGCCGCCACCACCATTTTGTACCAGCCCTTTTTAGCGTAAGGCGATGCCTGTTCGGCGGTGAATAATTCGATCTTTTCAGCTAACACTTTAAGGCCGCGCGCACGCGCTGCTTCCTCGCTGTAACCGGCAAAGCCCCAGAACAAATCGCCGGCATGGGACATTCCGGAACCAACCGCCAACGGTCCGGGCAAAACAATCCCCTTAAGCTGCTTGGCTATCAACGCTCCCTGCATCATCACATTGGGTAGCAACTGAAACTGCACCGGCGCCTTGAACACCGCATCGTCGATCTCAATCAGGTCACCAATGGCAAACACATCGTCAACGCTGGTACGCCAGTTTTGATCAACCTTTACACCACCGGTAACGCCGATTTCGCAACCGAGTTCCCGTGCCAACCTGGTATCCGCCGTAACACCGACACCGATAACAACCAGATCGACAGATATTTTTTCGTTATCGACAACAATATAACCGGCGCCAACTTCAGTACACGGCGCTCCCAGGCGCAAATCCACGCCATTGTTTTGCAAAACATCCTGAAGCGGTTGCGCCATATCCGCGTCGAGAAAACTGACCACGTGCGGCAGCATCTCCACCACCACCACGTTGTTGCCACGAATAATCAGATTATCTATGATTTCGACACCAACCAAGCCAGTGCCAACAACGGCAACGGTAAGCCCGGTACCGCAAATAGCATCTATGCGCCGTGCATCGGCGACACTGCGCACCAAGACCACATTATCGCGCAGCGCTCCTTTATCATAACTTTTGCCCTTGTAATAAAACACCTCGCCAACAGCGTCGGCATCAGTATAGGTATCTTTTATCGCCCCTTTGATCGGCGGCAACGACGCCTGACCACCAGTTGCCAGGATCAGTTTTTCGTATGTTACGCAAAACTCGCTGCCATCACCCAGCAATGTTCCATAAGCAGTCCTGGTTTTGCTGTCAATCCGTTCAATTCTGCCTACGATACCGACATCATCAAAATTAGGCAAAAACGTATGATGAGACGTAACTGCGTCGTTGATGTCGGGGAGAAATTTTTTCCCTATTCCGTAGGGGATATTGCAACGGCAGACAACATCCGGCTCGTCACACACCACTTTAAAGTTGTCAATACCATTGGCCAGCAACGCTTTCGAAGTAAAAATTCCACCCGGGCCACCACCGACAATCAGAATTTCAGTTGCATAATCACGCATAGAACCTCCTCGTTTTCAGATCTGACAGGGTGTTGAAAACCATTTTACAAACCGCAGCCGCAATACAGGTATTTTTAACCACCGGTTAAAACCGTCTATAAAAAACTTTATGCCAGAATGACCATTCGAGCAAGCCGGAACAGCGTTCCGAGTAAAAAACCGGCGACTATACACACCAGACAGATCGTAAGAGCGCAAAAAACCCTGCAGTAAAATACAGGACGCCGCCGCAGATCCATATTCTGCGACGGCGCCATTTGCCACAAAGCAGAGGCAATTTACCTGCCAGCGTGTTAAAGACTACAATTGAGAGTAATTTCCAATGCTGTCATTGTGCAACAATGATTATTTTCAGCAACCTGCTACATGCCAGGCAAGGCATCAAGCATGGTCTCATCGATAGAGCCATTCAACTGAAAACCAACAATTGGCGTTGAAGAACTGAAGGAAAGATAATTGGCGCCACTTATATCATCATCATAAAAATCCGGCGCATATTTCACCACCTTACAATGCCCGCCCAAGGATATGTTAGCGGTAGAAATCAGCACTCCATCGTCACGGTACGCCTTTAACACTACTGTTGTTGAGCTGGGGCTAGTGTTGACGAAAGCAATTCCGGTCCAGCCATCTTGGTTAAACTTAGGGAAAACACCACTGATTTTATCAATATTAACACAGGAATAGCCAGCCAGTTCCTTTTTATCGCTGGTACCAAACAACTCCAAACCGGTCAGACCAGCTGAAGCTTGCATCCTGAACCAGGCTGTTCCCGGCGGCAGGTTCAAAGCGCTGACCAGGCCGATATATTTCTCTCGGCTATTCATCATCATTTTGCTGTAGCCAAGTATTGTCCCATCCGCAGAGTACGGAAAAATTTCCACGGTGACATTATCACCACCAGTATTGTAAGCGGCAATGCCAGTCCACCATTTGGAATCATTGACAAGATGAGGGAAATACAGGCTTCCCGCAGTTGATGACTGCAACTTGCAACCACTGAGTTGGTCGCCGCTACCAAACAACTGCAACCCAACAATGCCGGTGCCTGACTCGATTATGGCCGAGTTTATCTGCGGCTGAGGTTGCCCGCCAAATAGTGACCGCACAGTGAATGCCTTATGTCCATAAGCTGGGATAACAACACTCGTTTGCTGACCGTCGCTGAAAGAAATATTTACAGTCTTGGCATTTATGGTGGTATTCACCAAACCCAAACCAGTCCACCAACTGCTGTCAGATGCCACATGCGGCACATACATTACGCCATAGTTGTTGGCATATACCGCAGGTAATGCCACTCGGTATTTATTGTTAACATAGAACTTCAGGTACCCCACCAGCTCCGCTGACTGTGAAACAGCAGTCATGTATTTTATGGATTTCGCCTGGGTAAAGGCAACGCTGACAATAAGCTCGTAACGACCATGTGCTGGTAATGTCACATCTAGTGCAGAACCTAGTGAAATACCATCGTCATCAAAAGCATACAATTTGACAGCCACCTCACTATTGCCCGGATTCACCAAACATATATCGGTATCCCAGACACCGTCACTGGCCACATGAGGGAAATATAGAGTCTTATCAACGTCAGCTGACCACGCATAAGACACCAACAGTAATACCAACAGCACTGCGCGAACCACACTCACCTTCCTCTTCATACACACTACCTCCCGTCAGAAAAGTCTACATCTGTCTCCACCACTAGATTCAATTGCGTCTAATGTCAACAACATTCTTTATAAACATAAAATACGCAAAATCACCGGCTTAAACAAAAAGATAAAATTCAGCGGTGCAACTGATAACGGCGCACAGCCCGGTTGTGCTCACGCAGGCTGCGGGAGAAATAGTGCCCGCCCGTGCCGGTGGCGACAAAATAGAGGTAGGGTTTGTCCGCTGGATTGGCGGCGGCACGCAAAGCGGCCAGACCGGGGTTGGCGATGGGGCCGGGTGGTAAACCCCGGCGGGTGTAGGTATTGTAGGGGGTATCTGTGGTCAGATCGCGGCGGGTAAGATTACCGTTAAAGTTAGCGATGCCGTAGATTACCGTCGGGTCGGCCTGCAACAGCATGCCACGGCGCAGCCGGTTGTGAAATACAGCAGAAATCAGCGGCATCTCCGCCTCGTTACCGGCCTCTTTCTGAATAATCGACGCCAGAGTAAGCAACTGATATTCGTTGAGACCATGGCTTTTGGCCGCCGCCAGTAACTTGCCATCCAGGTGGCGGCGCATCTGCCGCACCATGGCGGTAAACACCACGCGGGCGCCACAACCGGGGGCAAAAGTGTAGGTTTCCGGAAACAGATACCCTTCCAGTGTCGGCGCGGCAATATGCAAACTGGCGAGAAATTCGCGCTGCCGCGCCAGTTTGACAAAGTCGGCGCGCGTACCCATACCGGCAGCTACGCAGCGCGTTATCACCTGCGCCACGCTAAGCCCTTCGGCTATGGTACAGCGGCGCAATTCCACTTTGCCGCTGATCAGCTTTGCCAGCACGTCGCCCGGACTGAGTGCGCCATTAAAACGGTAGGTGCCAGCCTTGAGCCTGCGGCTGGCGCCTTGCAACTGCGCCAGCGTTTTAAACACTACCGCGCTGCCAATTATCTTCTGCTGCTCCAGCCGGGTGGCAATACTGCTCAGCGCTTCACCACTGCGCACGGTAAAAGCACACGGCACTGGCGGGCCCTGCGCCCGCAGGATAAACGCCAACGTCAACGCCACCACCAACGCCACAGCTCCGCTCAGCGTCAGCAGGCGCTTTTTATTGCGCAGCAGCTTATTTAAAACGGTTTTCGCTGCCATCACGCAGGCGCCGTATGTTCTCTTTATGGCGGTAAATCGCCCCGGCGGCAATAGCCAGTGTAGCCAGTTTCACCGCTACGGTCGCGCCGGAACCGAGCACCAGCAGCGCTATCACCAGCGCGGCGGCTATGGAACCGGCGGAAACGTAATGCCACTTCCACACCACGGCGGCAAATACCGCCACTGCCACCAGCACCGCCCACGGCGCCAGCACCAGAAAAATTCCCAGCGCCGTAGCCACCCCTTTACCGCCCTTGAAACGCAGATAAACCGGATAGCAGTGGCCGACAAACAGTGCCAGCGCCGCCAGCGCCACCGTGGCATCACCGCAGCGCCACCACACGGATAACGCCAGCAATGGCAGCAGTCCTTTGAGCATATCCATAATCAAGGTGAGAATGCCCAGGCGCTTGCCTGCCACGCGATAGACATTGGTGGCACCAATATTGCCGCTGCCGGCGCTGCGCACATCCTCGGCCCCGGCCAGGCGGGTGAGCACCACACCGCTGGGGATGGCGCCGATGAGATAGGCACAGATAACGATAATTACTGTAGTCATAAAAGTATTCATCTCCGCACACCACAACAAAAAAACGAAGTTGATCTGCAGACCAACTCCGTTTCATGTTCTCAGCGTATATAAGGCGTCATAGCTGTTTTATGGTCGGGATGAGAGGATTTGAACCTCCGGCCCCCTGCTCCCGAAGCAGGTGCGCTACCAGACTGCGCCACATCCCGACAATCCATATTTATCACCGCCACAGCGGCCCGTTTGCGCCAGAATTTACCCAACGCAAAATCCGCTGGCACAAATACCATAATCAGACGTAAAAATAAAGTATCTTTGTTACCGGCAGCCGTTTTTATCTGCTGCCCTGCTGCCGCGTTCACTGCGCCACACATCGAGCAGCAGCAGCGCCACCCCCACGCTAATGGCAGAATCGGCCACATTGAATGCCGGCCAGTGATGGCCATACCAGTGCACATCGATAAAATCCACCACCACTCCCAAGCGAATCCGGTCGATGAGGTTGCCCACCGCACCGCTGAACACCAGCGCCAGCCCCAGCCGCTGCCACCGCTGCGCCAACGGCAACCGCGCCAGCAGCCACAGAATTACGCCACTGGCCAGCAACGCCACCGCTATCAGCAGCGGGACACGAATAGCGCTATCGGCCAGGATGCCAAAGGCAGCACCATTGTTGTGCACATGGCAGATATTGAAATAATGCTCGACAACGGTAAGGCTCTGATACAGCTCCAGGCGCTGACCGATATACCATTTACTCAGCTGGTCGGCGCACACCACCACTGCCATAATCACCAGCACCAGCCGGTAACGCTGCCACATACTCCTAGTTGCCACCGGCACGCAACACCGCCGCACAGCGCGGACAGGTGTCAGGATACTGTTTATCTTCCCCCACCTGGGGATGATAATTCCAGCAGCGTTCACATTTTTCTCCGGCAGCACGCACCACCTGCACCTGCAGACCGGCGATCTTCTCGGAGCTGAAGGTGGCCTGTTCCACCACCGCCAGTTTGACAGCGGAAACAATAAACAGCGTCGGCAATTGTTCCAGATAACGTTGCAGCAGCGGCGCATACTCGGCATCATCCACTGCTATAATTACCTGCGCCTCCAGAGAATTACCTATGAGCTTGGCATCCCGCGCCAGCTCCAGCGCCTTGGAAACATCGGCGCGCACCTGCCACAGACGGGTGTACACCGCTTCCAGTTCTTTATCGCGCCAAGTGCCGGCGCAAGTGGGGAAGCTGGCCAGATGGACACTCTCCTCGCGTTCGCCCGGCATCTGCTCCCATATCTCGTCGGCAGTAAAAGATAGTACCGGCGCTATCAGGCGGGTAATGGCACCGAGAATATGGTACATGGCGCTCTGGGCACTGCGCCGCTCGTGACTGGCAGCCGCGCTGGTATAGACCCGATCCTTGATAATATCCAGATAGATGGCGCTCATCTCGATACTACAGAAATTGTGCACCAGCTGATAGAGAACATGAAACTGATAGCCGTTGTAGGCGCCGTAGAGTTTTTCGATCAGCTCCTCCAGCCGCGACAGCGCCCAGCGATCCAGCTCCAGCAGGTCGGTGTCAGCCACCATATCGGTGGCGGGATCGAAATCGCTGAGGTTGCTAAGCATGTAGCGTGCGGTGTTGCGGATACGCCGGTAAGCGTCGGAGAGGCGCTGCAGAATTTCGTCACTGATACGGATATCGTCCTGATAATCCTGCGCCGCCACCCACAGGCGCAGAATCTCGGCACCGTATTTATTCATCACTTTTTCCGGTGCCACCACATTACCCTGTGATTTCGACATCTTGCGCCCGTTGCCGTCCACGACAAAACCGTGCGTCAACACCGCCTTGTAGGGCGCTACGCCGCGCGTGCCGACGCTGGCCAGCATGCTTGAATGGAACCAGCCACGATGCTGATCACTCCCTTCCAGGTACAGATCGGCGGGGGAATCCAGTTCCGGGCGCTGCTCCACCACGGCGGCATGGGAAACGCCGGAATCAAACCACACATCGAGGATATCCATCTCACGACGGAACTCGGCATGACCGCAATGGGGACAACTGGTTCCAGCGGGGAGCAGTTCGCTCACCTCTTTTTCATACCACTGGTCACTGCCGCCATCTTCAAACAGATCGGCCACATGGTGCATCACCTTGCCATCGGCCAGGGCTTCGCCGCATTTTTCACAGTAAAATACCGTGATGGGCACACCCCAGGTGCGCTGACGACTGATACACCAGTCGGGACGACGCTCGATCATGCCGTAGATGCGCTCCTTGCCCCAGGCGGGAATCCACTCCACTTGATTGATCTGTTCCAGAGCGCGCTGGCGCAACGCGTTACTGTCCATGGAAATAAACCATTGGGCAGTGGCACGGAAAATTACCGGCTTTTTGCAGCGCCAGCAGTGGGGATAACTGTGGCTAACCTCGCTGCGCTTGAGCAACACCCCCACCTCTTCCATTTTGTCACATACGGCGGCGTTGGCGTCGGCCAGTTTCATGCCGCCGAACAGCTCCACGTCATCACGGTAGCGGCCATAATCGTCCACCGGGTTATACACATCAAGTCCGTACTTGAGCCCTACCACATAGTCATCATGACCGTGACCGGGAGCGGTATGAACACAGCCGGTACCCGCTTCGAGGGTTACATGCTCGCCGAGAATCAGCAGCGAATCGCGCTGGTAAAATGGATGACGGCAGCGTTTGCGTTCAAAAATCGGCGCAGCGAAGGTGGCCACCACTTCGCCGTTGAGCCCCAGCTCCTCCAGCACCTGACGATATAACCCCTCAGCAAACACATACACTTCGCCGTTGTCCACCTCCACCGCCACATATTCCAGCTGCGGATTCAGGCACACCCCCAGATTGGCGGGAATGGTCCACGGTGTCGTAGTCCAGATGACAAAAAACAGTCGTTTACCCGCCAACTGCTCCAGCTCCGGCGGCAACTGGTCCACATAGGGAAATTTGACAAAAATCGACGGCGAGGTATGGTCGGCGTATTCCACCTCGGCTTCGGCCAGGGCGGTTACGCACGATGAACACCAGTGTACCGGTTTTTTCCCTTTGTACAAACCGCCATTTTCGGCAAACCGCGCCAGTTCGCGCGCTGTAGCCGCCTCGTAGCTATCACGCATGGTCAGGTACGGGTTATCCCAGTCACCAAAGATACCCAAACGCTGAAACTCTCCGGCCTGGGTCTGCACCCACTCCCGCGCGTATTCGCGGCACTGGCGGCGGATCTGCGCCTTGGTCATCTCACGCTTTTTCTTGCCCAGCTTTTTGTCCACCATTAATTCTATGGGCAGGCCGTGGCAATCCCAACCGGGCACATAGGGCACATCGAACCCCTGCATCCGCTTGCTCTTGATGATGATATCCTTGAGAATTTTATTCAGTGCGTGACCGATATGGATATGGCCGTTGGCATACGGGGGGCCATCATGCAGGGTAAAACGCGGCTTACCGCTACCGGCAGCGGCAATTTTGCCGGGCAGATCGTTCTCCTGCCATTTTTTAAGCATCTGCGGTTCCCGCCTGGGCAGGTTGCCGCGCATGGGAAAGTCTGTTTTGGGCAGATTGAGGGTATCTTTGTAATCCATGGTCGTTCCTTGCTTGCGCATTAATTGTATGTATGGGTACTCAAAGGGGCTAGATAATCTGTGTAGCAAAAATTAAACATTGTAAGCTAGCAGAAACAGCCGGGGCACGCCACTATTTTCTGTGCCAGTGGACAGCCGGCGGCACAGCGCGGCGCGCGGCTGGTGCAGAATTCTTTGGCATGGCGCACCAGCAGGGCGTGATACTCGTTGAACAGCTTGGCGTCGGCAGGCAGGGCGGCACTGAACAGCGCCTGCAGAGTAGCGTAGTCGGCGTCCGGCGGCGTCAGGCCCAAGCGGGCGCAGATGCGCCGGGTGTAGGCATCAATGACGAATATCGCCTGGCCGCCGCCGTACAGCAACATACTGTCGGCGGTTTCCGGGCCGATACCGGGCAGGCTCAGCAATTCAGCACGTGCCGCCAGCAACTCACCAGCGAGCAAACGGGTCACATCACCACTGTAGTTAGCGACTATGTGAGCGGCAAAGCAGCGCAGATAACGACTTTTCTGGCGAAAAAACCCGGCAGGACGGATCAGGCGCTGCAACTCCGCCTCATCCAGCGTCAGCAGCGCCGCCGCGTCCGTCACCCCGGCACTGCGCATATTGGCGATAGCCTTTTCCACGTTTTCCCAGCGGGTGTTTTGGGTGAGAATCGCTCCCAGCGTCATCTCAAAGCCATCCCGCGCCGGCCACCAGTGCTGGGCACCGTAAGCGGCATACAGCACCTCGTATACCCGGGTCAGCACCTTACCCGCCACGATTCAGGCCCGCAGACCGAAATAAGCGAACACACTCTCCATAAAGCTGCGCTTGAGAGATGCCGGTCCCTGACAATCCAGCGCGGCTATGCTGCGCGGCAGCCAGTACTGCATCCCCGGCACACGAAACTCCTGCAGGAGGTGCTCATCCAGGTAGCGTTCCACCGTTTTGCGCGAAATAAAAGTAACACCGGTGCCGTTAAGCACCTCACGCACTATGAGATTAAAATCATCCATCACCATCACCTGCTTGAAATCGGCGACACAGCTATCCTGTGAGCGCAAATTATAATCGAGCAAATTGCGACAACTGCAACCATCGCGGCGAACAATACAACAATGCTGCTGCAACTGCTGGAGTGAAATTTCCCAGTCTTTAATGCCCAGTTCCGCAGCGCCGACAAACACCATCTCATCTTTGGGCAGGGGCATATGGCGCAGCATGCCAAAATCAAGATCGACCATGTGCTCGACAATAGCCACATCAAACTCGCCGGAACGCAGCCCGGCCAAAGCATCCTGGGGGGAATTGTACAAGAAGGTGAAATTGTCAATTTCCCGATGTAATGGCACGTAATTACCAAGAATGCCCGGTAAATGATTAATGCCAAAAGACGGAGTACAACAAACACACAGGTGACGTTTATCGTTGAGGGAGCGCAATTGCAAAAACATCTGCTCTTCACGCTCCAATATGGTGCGTGCGTGTTCAAGCACCACTTTGCCGGCGGCGGTGGCTTTAAGTTCGTTACCACTGCGATCAAGCAGCTCTACACCACAACAGGCTTCAAGGTTTTTGGTGCGCTGCGATACTGCCGACTGGGTTACATTGAGTTTGACCGCCGCGCGCGAGAAGCTGCCCTCTTCCACAACCATAAGCAGAGTTCTCAAATATTGAGTTTCCATAGCAATTTCCGTATATTAGCAAACTAGTATATAAGTCGTACTTATAGCACTATTAAAATGATTCGTTTTACTCTTTCCCGCTGGACAGGTATTGTACACGCTAGTTGACAATAGTGCCAGCATCGGGTGCGTCTGCCACGTACAAAACCGGTTATTGGCACAGTGGATAGCGACGCTGACGCACAGTCCTCGTCCGGGTGTTATACCAGATATCCGGTTGGTACAGCGTCGTAAACAAACACTCACAAGGAAGGACGAAAGGAGAAAACATGCGAAGGAAGCTCAACACCAAGGCCTCATGGCTGGTGAAAGCCCTTCCCCTGCTGCTCATTCTGGGGGCATGTGCCACCGGAACCATCAGGGAAAAAGTGCTGACACTGCCAGTGATCGATGGTGCCACCTACGTAGGTCAAGAGACCTGCCTGGAGTGCCACAACGACATGGCCGGCGAAGATTTCCCCGCCGCTACCGGCGAGGAAGGTTTTGCCAAAACCATCCACGGCCGCCTGGCCACATTTGAGCTGATGGGGGCGGAAAAAGGCTGCGAATCATGCCACGGCCCCGGCAGCAAACACGTTGATGGCGACGGTGACCCCTGCTTCATCATCAAACCCGGACAACTCACCGCTGATCAGTCTTCGGCCATCTGCGAAAAGTGTCACACCGATGGCAAGCTGATGGAGTTCAACCACAGCGGTCACCTGCTTAGCGATGTCGGCTGTCTCGACTGTCACAGCATCCACGAAGGCGAAGGCAAGTTCTCGCTGAAGAAGGAAGATCCTGAGTTGTGCTTCACCTGCCACAAGGAGGAGCAAGCCAAAACTCACTATCCTTCTCATCACCCCCTCAAAGAGGGCAAGATGAACTGCTCCAGTTGTCATAACCCTCACGGTGCCACCGGCGAAAGTCTCAACACCGACGAACGCCTCAACGATCTGTGCCTGAGTTGTCACACTCGCTACCAGGGTCCGTTTGTATTCGGCCACGCTCCGGTTGAGGATGACTGCACCATCTGCCACGATCCCCACGGCAGCGTAGCCAACAACCTTTTGGCACAAAACGAGCCGTTCCTGTGCCTGCAATGCCATGAAGGTCACTTCCATATGTTGCGTGAGTCTAACTACAAAACATCAGCAACCGGAACGGACCCCAGCGACCCCAATGCCAACATTGTTAATCGCAATGGCCATGAAGGGTTCCAGATGTCATTTGGAACCAAGTGCACCACCTGTCACAAAGTGGTACACGGCAGTGATTATCCGTCCCAGCCGCTCAGCGGTCACGGCTTGACCCGTTAATTTAACAAGGAGGCACACACTATGAAGCAAAGCCGATTGTGGCTGCTTGCACTGTTGTCCGTCCTGATGCTGCTGGCTGCAGAAACAGCCATGGCAGAAGAAGGGACGGGTCATGTTTCCGGTTCGGTGGAACTGGGCATGAGTGGCGTCAACACCAACGACAATGCAGCACGAGTCAACGAATATACATCTGTACGTGATGACGATGGCGTATCTCTGGCGCCCAAGCTGAATCTGGAATACGAAAACGGTGGTTTTCTTATCGAGATCGACAGCGAAACCAAGGGCCCACGCGACCAGCATCACGAGTTCTCCCTCGACGCTGGCCGGGTATTCCGGCTGGAAAGTGAACTATCGGTACTGGAGCACGTAAAAGATCACGAAACCCTGGATCAGATGGGCGCTACCGCCCGCGATGACATTAAGGGAGCACAGCCCAATGTCACCACCGATAAAATTTACGCGGATCTTATCCGTGCTACCGGCAACCCCGGTGTAACTGTGGGTGGGGCATCACCAGTAGCTAGTAATCCTGACTTTGCCGGGTTAACAGCTACTCAAGCAGCAGACAAGCTCGAAACACAGTACAACCAGGAAGTAAACAACAACTACATCGTGACTCGGCGTGAATGGAAAAACGAAGCTGACCTGATTCTACCCCAGCTTCCCAACCTTACGTTCCACGCCGGTGCGCGCATCGAAACTCGCGAAGGTATGGAACAGTCCATCGGGCTTTCCAAATGCGGTGGCTGCCACGTAAGTGCTGCCGGCAAGGATATTGACGAGCGCACCGAAGAATACACCTTTGGCGCTACCGGCAAATTTGGTTTGCTTACCGTTGACTATGAATACATGACCCGCGACTTTGAAGAACAAGCAGATCCGCAATCCCGCTGGTATATCAAGCCGGCTGGTGATGGCATTGGCAATCCGAGCAAACCCGGGCTGGTCAAGGGCTCTGCTCTGCTGTACAAAACCGACAACTACGAATTCGGCAAAACTCCCGATTCCGAAAAAGATTCGCACATGCTCAAAGCACGTCTGGATCTGCCTATGAACACCAACTTTACTGCCAGTTACGTTAAAGCAGACATCGACAGCCACAAAGATAGTGAACCGGGAATCTTTGTGCTTGATGACGACAAACTTAGCAGTGACTACGAGGGTTTCAACGGCAAACTGGCAAGCAGGGTTGGACCAGTACGCATTTCTCTGCGCGGCGGTTACTACGAAATCGACGGTCCTGATTACGCCGTCACCTTCGATCAACGCGATGACCTGACCGGTGTTTATATCAAAAACCCTGATGGCACCATCACACCGCAGTCACAACCTAACCACACCATGCCTAATACGGATGATTTTGAATCAGCCGAGTCCCGCCATGTTACCGAGTTTGGCATTGATGCGGTATACCGGCTGGCCAAGGCTACCACCCTGCGGTTAGGTTACGATTACGAAAATATCGACCGCGACGAGGACGCTCTTGGCGAAACCGAAACCAACACATTCTCTGTTTCCGTCAAGTCACGTCTGAACAAAACCCTGTCCGGGCGCATCAGCTACGAGTATCAGGACATCGATGAACCCCTGGCTGGCGCTGAAGTTGGTATCGGTCAACTCAGCGGTGTTAAGGATGGTTCCGGCCTGGCTATGCTCGACACCAAGAGCTTCCGCAACATTAACGGCAACGACGGTCAGTGGGTTTACTACTGGAACTCTGTCTATCCGAATCGTGAACTGGAATCTACTAACCAGCCCGACGAAGTACATGAGGCGAAATTGAGTACCACCTGGTCTCCGTCGGCCAACATGGCGGCCACCTTCTTCATGCGTTACCGTTATGAGGAAAACGACGATGTTCACTATGAGCAGAACACCTATGTACCCGGTGTGAGTTTCTGGTATGCCGCCAGTGACAAACTCAACCTCACCATGTCGTACACGTTCAACAATCAGGATACCGAAAACCGTTCCTGTGTGGGCTGGTACCACGGCTGAGCGAACGCAGTTGCTTCGAGCCAGTTTGGCTCCATATGTAAAGACAGTGACTACGAATCCAATGTCCACACTGTAGCCCTGAATGTAGATTTCCAGGCCACTGAAAAACTGAAACTGAATGCCGGCATGGTTTACAACTACGCAGAAGATAGTTGGGATTGGGACTTTAAACAACGCTCCCCAGTTCGTGCCCTGAAGGGCAACGCGGTACTGGCGGATAACCCCTCCAATACGCCTGGCATGTACGCTGCGCAGAATTATGACAACTGGCAGCTCAACAACGAGATCGACGGCTACTCCGATCTCGAGTACGAACAGTATTCATTTACCCTCGGTGCTACCTATGACTTCACCGAAGCCATGTACACCACCGTTTCCTGCACCTACGACGTGTTCAACTCTGATGAGGATTACGTCTACGGTGACGAAGACGGCGATATGTTCAGCGGTTATGTAGCGTTGGGAATCAAGTTCTAGTCCAAACACTGCAACAAACCTTAAGCAACACCAAAAAGCCCGGCTGGAATATCCAGCCGGGCTTTTTACGCGCGGTGGCCAGCAATCAATTTCATAGCTGGACATCTGCTACCACCTGCATTATTCTACGTATTATTATACACACAACAGGAGGTCACAATGGACATAGCTACCAGCTTGTCGGCAACAGAATTGGCACGCAGAACTGCTGCCACTCTCGACACCCTTGACAACGACGACACAGAAGAGATTCTGATACTTAAAAACAACTCCCCCAAAGCGGTACTGATGTCCGTCGACCGTTATCAGGCTTTACAGGAAGAGCTGGAGGATCTACGCCTTGCAGCGCTGGGGCTGGCACGCCTGGCAACCTTTGGTGAAAATGAAGCAATCTCCCATGCCGAGATGATGAAAATGTTTGGCGCATGAAATGGCAAATCACCTACCATAAAGACGTTGCCGGCGATCTACACAGCGTCAGCGCAACGGCGGCAAAACGCATTCTACGCGCCATCGACACCAAACTCACAAGGGCTCCCCTTGATTTCGGCGCACCTCTCAGCGGCAACCTGGCACCTCTACGCAAGTTGCGCGTGGGAGACTACCGAATAGTCTATCAGGTAAAACAAAAAACGGTGGTAGTATATGTACTTGCTGTCGGTCCGCGCAGGGACAAAGAAATCTACTCCATTGCCTCAAAACGGCTATAAAAAAACGGCCCGAACTGTCACCAGCCCGAGCCGCATGTTTATCAAATATCCCTACCTACGTTTTACAGATCGGCTATTTTCAGCACAATTTTGCCGAAATGCTTGTCCTCCTCCATCATGGCATGAGCGGCAACCACATCATCGATACTGAATACTTTTTCGATGATGGGAACAATGGTACGATCAGCAAACCTGGGCATGGCACGGCGGTTAAACTCAGCGATAATCTCACCCTTTTCCGCCACCGGACGTGAGCGCAGTACCGAACCGATAATCTGCTGGCGCTTCACCATCATCAAGGCCAGGTTCAACTCCGCCTTGATGCCACTGATAATACCGATAATCACCAGCTTGCCGGTGTAGCCAAGAGAGTTCATATTGGGAGCCAGATACTTGGCGCCAACGTGGTCGAGAATCACGTTTACCCCTTTTTTGTTGGTAAATTCCTTTACCAGCGGTGAAAAGTCGGGGTTCTCGGTATAATCGATTACCAGATCGACACCCAGCGCTTTTACCCCCGCCATCTTCTGTGGATTGGCAGTTACAATCAATTTCGCCTTCGGCACCAGAGCTTTGGACAACTGTACTGCCGCAGTATTCACCCCACCGCCGCCGCCGTGGAAAATAGCGCTCTGGCCGTCCTGAAACTCACCAAGCATAAACACGTTGAGAAAAGCGGTGATGTAGCTTTCGCACACACAGGCACCCTCTTCAAAACTCATACTCTCCGGCAACGCCATCACATGGTTATCGTAAGCAACGGCATATTCGGCGTAACCGCCGCCGCCAACCAAAGCGATAACGCGATCACCCACCTTCCATCCCTTGACTTCGCTACCCAACTCTTCAATCACCCCGGCCACTTCCAGACCGAGAATCTCCGAATCCCCCGGCGGCGGCGGATATTTGCCGGCGCGCTGCACCAGATCGGGACGATTGATGGTGGTGGCGGCAACTTTGATCAATACCTCGTTGGCCTTGGGCGCGGGCTTATCGGTTTCGCCAACCTTGAGCACATCAACCCCGCCGAATCCGTCCATAAGTACTGCTTTCATGCGTTGCATCTCCTTTGTAATAAGTGGTAACCGTTACGCTGCCAAAAGCCTGTCGAACTTTCCATGAATCGGTTGCACAGCCCGACAGACTTCCAAGCGATATGGACAAAATAAAACATCATTATAAGGGTTATCGTGGTCAGCGCAACCGCAAAAGCGGCGAATCAATCGCCATCCTGGGGCGGATTGCGGTAAAAACAGTAACCTTGGCCACGCACGGTGACAAAATGACGCGGGCGAGCGGGATTTTCCTCCATATACTTGCGCAGACGCACAATAAAATTATCCAGAGTCCGCGTGGCGGTATCGGGTTTGAGCCCCCATACCGATTGCAGCAGAAACGCCCGCGACAACACCTCGCCCTCGTGATCGAAGAACACCCGCGCTATTTTCAACTCCAACTCGGTTAACTGAATGCGCCGCCCGCCGCCGGTGACGGAACCGCTGTGCAAATTGATACGGTAGTTGGCGAAACAGTACTCTTCATCGGCCCCGGCAACCGGCCGATACCAGGCGCTGCGCCGCAACATGCCGGCGATACGCAGCAGCAATTCGTCCAAAACAAACGGCTTGACCACATAGTCGTCCGCTCCCTGCCGCAAACCGTTAATCCGCTCATGATCCTGGTTCATGGCGGTAAGCATCAAAATAGGCATGCGACTATCGTGGGCGCGGATATGGCGACACAGCGATAATCCGTCAACTCCACCGGGCAGCATGCGGTCAAGTATCGCCAGTGAAAATTGCTGCTGCTGCAGCAATTGCATCGCCTCTTCGCCGGTTTCAGCATGGCTTACTTTGTAGCCTTCCTGCTGCAGATTAAAGATAAGAGCGCTGGCGATATGCTGTTCGTCCTCGACCAGTAACAGATGATGTTCACAGTTAGCACTCATAAATCACCTCCACCTGTACCATCGGCGGGCAACCTGGGTAAACGGATAGTAAAGGTGCTGCCGCGTCCCGGCCCGTCGCTGCGCAACGTAATCCGTCCCTTATGCCGCTTTACCAGGGCACGCACAATAAACAGCCCCAGACCTGAACCGTCGATGCGACTGCTATCGTGATGCTGGCGATAAAACAGACGAAAAACCTTATGCTGCTCCGCTGCCGGGATTCCGCGCCCTTCGTCCTGCACCGCCAAATAACAATGGTGCTCATCAGCTTGCAAGGTAACCTTGATACGTGCCGGCGCATCGGAATACAGCACGGCATTTTCCAGCAGATTGCGCAGAATCATCACAAAGGTATCACTTTCGATACTGGCGTGTATGTCGTTTTCTATGGAATAGTTAAGTTCCACATCCCCGTCCTGCGTCGCCCGCCAGTTATCCAGATATTCACGTAGAAAACTGCTCAAATCACACGGGCGCAACGCCAGACGCCAGCGGCTCTGCTCCAACCGGTTGGCGGTAAGCATCTTGTTGATGAGATTGTTAAGCCGCTCGGTATCGGTGAGCATGGTGGCAACAAAACGCTCCAGCTGTTCCCCCTGCGGCCGATGACGGTGGATGGTTTCCAGATGCAGTTGCAATGACGCCACTGGAGATTTCAGTTCGTGCGTCACCTGGGCGACAAAATTTTTCTGCTCGCGATTAAGTGCCAGTTGCCGCCGCCAGTAGATGAAAATAACATACACACCCACCAGAATGACCATCAGCAACACCAGCCCTTCAACCAGAATCAACCAGTCGATCCCCGGCTGCAACAGTTCCGGGCTATATTTTTCCGCAATGGCACGCAAACGGCGGTGATTACCGAGAAACCAGTTAATCCAAAACACTACCACCACAATCCAGGTAAGCTGGATAGCGATAAAGGCCAGCAACGGGCTGATATTGGGACGTTGAAATTTCATAACTGTTTGTTTACCATTTAGCACGGTACTTGAACAGCAGGGTCACGGTAATTTTTACATAACTATTACATTGGCAAAAAAACAAATCTGCTACAGTACCTTGCTGTACACTGTACACGGACACCTGTGTGCCCAGCCGGGCACCTGCAATGACTATATTTGATGAATTGACATACAGGCAGGAGTTGGCAATGAGCGCGACAAAAAAAACCTTAACCATCGGTAAGCATACAGTACCATACCCTCTTGTGCAGGGCGGCATGGGCGTGCGCGTATCGGCTGCCCGTCTCGCCGGCAATGTAGCCAAATGTGGCGGCATTGGCCTGATAGCCACCGCCGGACTGGCGCTTAACTGCGACTGCGCAACCGGCAGCAATTACTTTGAAACAGATCTGCTGGCGTTAAAAGAAGAATTGCGCAAAGCGTATGAAATTGCCCCTGACGGAGTTATCGGCACCAACTGCATGGTGGCGGTTTCCAATTACGATGACATTGTTCGCGCCAGTTGCGAAGGCGGAGCAAAAATTATCGTCAGCGGTGCTGGTTTACCCATGAAGCTGCCCGCTCTCACCGCCGATTTTCCCGATGTAGCCCTGGTACCCATTGTCTCGTCACTCAAGGCTGCCGAGCTGATTGCACGCAAGTGGAACAAAAGTCACCAGCGTATGCCTGATGCCATTGTAGTGGAAGATCCAGATACTGCCGGCGGTCATCTGGGCGAAAAAATGGAGAATATCGGCAACGGTGACTACGATCAATACGCCACGGTACGCGCAGTCAAAGAATATTTCCGCGCCAAGTGGCAACTGGATATTCCGGTTATCGCCGCCGGCGGCGTATGGGACCGCGCCGATCTTGAGTACGCACTGGCCAACGGTGCTGACGCAGTACAAATGGCCAGCCGCTTTGTCTGTACCGAAGAATGCGATGCCGACATGGCCTTCAAACAGGCGTACCTTGATTGCAAGCCGGAAGATATCGGCCTGATCATGAGCCCGGCCGGACTGCCGGGACGAGCTTTGAAGGGAAATCTCGACCAGATACGCGCCCACGATATCGACGGCAACATCAACTGTCGCAGCGCCTGCCTGAAGAAATGCGCCTACCGCGACAAGCGCGACCGCTTCTGTATCGTCCATGCTCTCGATCGCGCCCAGCGCGGCGACCGCGACAGCGGACTTATTTTCTGCGGCAGCAACGCCTGGAAGGCCAACAAAATAGAAACAGTAGCGGATATTTTTGCTGAACTGTTCGACTGATGAAAAGCAACATCACCCTCATCGGCATGCCCGGCGCTGGCAAAAGCACCACCGGCATCATCTTGGCCAAAATACTGGCCATGGGTTTTATCGACACCGACGTTCTTATCCAGATCAATGAGCAGCGCACCCTGCAGCAAATCCTCGATATTAATGGGTATCTGGCGCTACGCCGTATTGAAGAACAGGAAATATTGCGTCTGAATGTCAGCCATCAGGTAATCGCCACCGGTGGCAGCGCTATCTACAGCCACGCCGCCATGACACATCTGCAGCAAATTTCAACTATTGTCTTCATTGATGTCGATTACGATGAGTTACGTCGCCGCATCGACAACTTCGCCACCCGAGGCTTAGCCTGCGCCCGCGACCAGAGCTTTGCCGACCTGTACTGGGAACGCCTGCCCCTGTACGAACGCTACGCCGACATCACCATCAAAGGCGCCAATCGCAGCCAGGAGCAAGTAGCGCTGGAGATAGCCGCAACAATAGAGAGCAGCTAAGGATTAAAACAGACCAGAGAGCTTGGCCAGAAAACCGGCCATGGAAATGGCAGAAAACACCATGGCAAACGAGAATAGCCGGAACGACATGGCGCGATTTTCC
>JAMOOS010000002.1 GCA_027065245.1 Desulfuromonadaceae bacterium
GTACATGGGAGTTGTCGGCGGCAAAGACAATCTGCAGCCGTTCGAGAAATCCGTCCTTGCGCCGGGGCCGCAAACTTAAGGCAAGAGGACGATCACTGTCTATGCTGATGAGGTAACGCTGCTGCAGCCAGTCGATATCCAGCCGCGCCCAGGCAAACAACTGCTCGGCAATAAACGCCATGGCCGGGTCGCTGTCCAGATCAAACGGTTCGCTGCCGGGGATGCGCGCCTGCCAGCGCCGCCCCTTGTGACCGCGCAGCACAAAACCGGACGCCACCGGCTCAAGCAGCTCCCAGCGCAGTTTATCGGGGCGCTGGTAGTAAAAACGACCGCTGGATTTGAGGGTTTCGCTGAATACACTCAGGTATTTTTCCTGGGTAAAGCTGCTGCTCATGGTGGTGATGGCGTGTGCCGCCGCCAGGCGATGGCGCAACTGCTCTTGCAGCGACGGCTGCGCTGGCGCGACGGTGGCAACCAGCACAACCAGCGCAACGGCTACGGCAACTACTCTTTTGGCAGCCATAACTTGACACTCCCGGCAGCTATCTGCCGCCCGGCAACGCTGATAACGCCGTTCATAACCGAAAACTCCTCGAAAGCGGCATCCAGCTCCACCGCCACCAGCGCCTGTTCACCGACCAGCAGCGCCTGTTCCACGCTAAAATTCTGGCATCCCACCAGAAAACCGCGCCGGATGGGGTGGCCATTGATGATATCCTCATAACCGTTAAGGGCGGCACAGCTCTGCGCCACCAGTTCCGCCAGTGCGGTAATCTCCACCGTGCCGTCGGCGCGGCTGAACAAGCCATCCTGCTTTGCCACGGCTGTTACCTCGGCCCGCCCGGGCGAGTAACTTATCAATTGCTCCACCAGCAGCATCGGACTGGCGTGGGGCAGCAGCCGTTCTGCGGCCACCGGCGGCTGCAAAGAGGCGTCCACTTCACTCATGGTCACTCCAATAACATTCCAAATCGTCGAACAACTGGCTGGAAAACAGCGCCTTGCGCATGGTAACCAGATCGTCATGAAACACGCGGCTGTTGTCGTAAACACGGAAATACTGCGACAAAATGGCGTAGATGCGTGCTGTAGCCCGGCCCAGCCCGGCGGCGTTGCGCATGGACAGCGCCTGCATATCGGCGAGAATCTCCAGTGTGAGCACATGCTTGGCGTTACTCACCTGCCGAAACGCCTTGCGCGCCGCCACCGTACCCATGCTGACGATATCCTGATTGGAGGCGTTGCACGAAATACTGTTGGTGCTCACCGGATTGGCCAGCTGACGGTTTTCCGCCGTGGTGCTGGTGGCCAGATACTGGGCGCCCATAAAGCCCATGGTCAACCCGACAGTTTCAGGAATAAGATGCTCCGGCAGGCCCTCGTTCAGATTCTTGTCCAGCAGTTTGTTCAACCGCCGCTCCGACAGATTGCACAAGGTAGCCAGGGCGATGCACATGGCGTCCATGGCAAAGGCGATGCTTTGACCGTGAAAATTGCCACCGTGGATAATTTTGCGCTGCTGCGGGATGATGATGGGATTGTCGTTGGAGGAATTGGCCTCGGTTTCCACCGTGACAACGGCGTAGTCGATGGCCTCGGTCACCGGCGCCAGTACCTGCGGCGTACAGCGGATGGAGTACACATCCTGAACATTGATACTGGTCTCATAGACGACGCCATCACACTGCTGGCTGCGAATGCGCTCGTGCATATCCTCGCGCCGGGTGATATTGCGCGACCCGGCGTACAGGTTGCGGATAATCCGGGCGGTACGCAACTGCCCCGGGTGCGGTTTGACCTGGTGCAGGTCGAAATCAAAAGCGTCGTCGATACCGCCAAACAGTTCAATGCCAAAGGCGCCGGTAACATAGCTGATACGCAGCAGCTTACGCGCGCCAAAAATGGCAAAGGCCGCCAGTGCCGTCATGGCGCTGGTGCCATTGATAAGGGCGATTCCCTCTTTATAGCTCAGGCACATGGGTTTGCGCCCCAGTTTGGCAAACACCTGCGCCGCCGGCAGCAGCTCGCCGCCATGGTAGACTTTGCCCTCGCCGATAATCCCCAGTGCCACATGAGCCAGATGGATAAGGTCGCCGGACGCGCCGACGCTGCCACATTCGGGAATATAAGGGGCGATACCGTTGTTGATCATCCACTGCATAAACTCCAGCAGTTCCAGACGCACACCGCTGTAACCTTTTACCAGCGTGTTCAACCGCACCAGCAGCACCGCCAGGGCTATATACGGCGGCAGAGGCGCGCCCAGCCCGGCGGCATGACTGCGGATGAGATTGACCTGCAGCGCTTCGATTTCGCTATCGTCGATGATTTTGTTGCACATGGGACCAAACGAGGTGTTGACACCGTAGATAATCCGCTTCTCGGCGATGGCTTGCTCCAGATAGGCGCGGCTGGCCGCACAGCGGCTCAAGGCGTCGTCATCCAGCGCCACCAGCTTATCCCCTACCCCCACGGCGATAATATCAGCGATGGTCAGATCGTTGCCGGTCAATACCACCTGTTCGCGTTGCGTCATGCTGTATGTCCCTCCAGCCGCCTCTGGCGGCGGTAATCAAAAAATTGTTGCGGCTTGCGTTTGTGCGCCGGATACACCCGGGCGCGCACCTGGGCGGCGGCGGCAATCTCAACCTGCGGTTTTACCCGCACCGCCGCGGCAATCCGCTCGGCCACGGCGGCGGCGCTCAACGTCGGTTCATCGCTGCCCACCACCACTTTTATCCGGTCAGAAAGGGCAAAATCGTCATACACTTCGATGTAGTAGCTGTCCACGGCGTCAATTTGCTGCAGCACGGCGAAAATCGCCGGTGGATACAGAGTGGTGCCGTGGTACTTGAGCATCTGCTCACGCCGTCCCAGAATCGGCCCCAGTCTCCAACTGCTGCGACCACAGGAACACGGCTGCCGCTGCAGCGCGGCGATATCGCCGGTACGGAAACGCAGCAGCGGCATGGCGCTCACCTGCAGCGGTGTCGCCACCACTTCGCCCGGCGTATTGTCGCTGACGCGGCGCCCGTGCTCATCGATAATCTCCACCACCATCAGTTCCTCGGCCACATGACCGCCGCAGCCGTGCTGACAATCGCAAAAGGTGGTGGCCATCTCGGTGCTGGCGTAGGTGGCGTACACCTGCGCCTGCCACAACTGTTCCAGTTGTTCCCCCAGCGGCGCCAGGGACAGATCGGCGCGCCGCACCGGCTCACCGATGCAGATCAGCCGTTGTACCGGCATCAGTGCCGCTGCCGCGCCGTCGCCAGCCATATATTCAGCTAATTTGAGCAGAAACGTCGGCACCCCCACCACGGCGCTGGGACGCAGGGTTTTAAGCAACTGCGCCACTGCCACCAGCGAGTTGGCACCGGCACGGATGGTGGTGGCACCAATCTGCTGCAAACCGCTGTAGTAGGCTATTCCAGCCATAAAACAGCGGTCTAGGGTGGCGGCAATCAGCACCCGGTCGGCGCTGGTGATGCCAGCGCAGCGCATGGCCAGCTCCTCGTTACGCGCCAGACGGCGCATATCGGCCCGGCTCTGGGCAAAAGCCACCGGCGTACCGCTGGTGCCGGAAGTCATGCAGATATCGGCAATCTCCCCGGCGTCCACGCACAAAAACGCCTCTTCGTTACCTTCTACATGAGCCTTGGTGGTAAACGGCAACTGCTCCAGGGCGGCGTAACTGTCGATGGCGGCAGCATCGCTGCCCAATTCGGCAAACATGGCGCGATAAAACGGCGAACGTTTCGCGCAATAGGCTACATGAGCGGCGAGCAGACGCTGTTGCGTAGCACTCAAGTCATTGCTCATGGTTCTGCATGGCGGCTATAGTGCGCGCCATCTCCTCACGCACCTGCTGACGCAACTGACGGTGGGCATGCTCACCGCTGAAGCGGCGGCTGTCCACCGGCGGCAGAATACGCAGACGTACCCGCGCCGGTTTAAGGTAACTGCGCCCCGGCGGCAACAATATATCGGTACCGACAATACACAGCGGCACAATGGGATAACCGCTCTGCACCGCCAGATGAAACGCCCCGGCGTAAAAACGGTGCAGTCTGCCGTCGCGACTGCGGTGCCCTTCGGGAAAAAACAGCACCGTGCCACCGTTATCCAGCGCGGCGCGGCCCCGGCGGTAAATTTCATCCCACGGCAGCGCCTCCACATCGAGGTAGCGGCCATAGTGCATATAAGCGCGATACCAGAACATCTTGAACGGCCACGAGCGCACAGCAAAGGTGATGTCGCTGTGGGGCAGCGCCCCCATAAAATAGGTATCGAAAAACGACAGATGGTTGATGACGTAAATACACGACCGTGGCACTTCGATATCGGGGTCTTTTTCCACCTTGAAATCGACAAACGGTCTAATGATGAGCAGCCACGATTTACCGTACAGCCAGATGATATGGCGCACCGCCCGGTCGAGGGTGAAACCGTCGCGCAGCATAAAGAATCCCACCAGCGGCGCGGCAATCACCAGACTGAGCGCTGTCCACACCACCAGCAGCGGATAGACCCACAGGTTTATCAGCACCGTGCGCAGATGCTCTCTGTTGCTACTGTTCATCGTTTTTCCCGCCACGTCCTAGGTCGTCGCCAGCTTATCCATGACAAAGGCGTGAATATCGCCCAGGGTGCGAATCTCCTTAATCCGCTGTTCTTCACGGATTTTAAAGCCGAACGCCCCCTCCAGCACGATCACCATATCCACGGTATCGAGGCTGTCAAGACCCAGGTCCTCGTAGATGGACACTTCCGGCCGCATCATCTCCGGATCAAGTTCAAATTCCTCCACCAGGGCGGCGTTTATTTTGGCGATGATTTCATCGTTGCTCACGCGTGAT
>JAMOOS010000003.1 GCA_027065245.1 Desulfuromonadaceae bacterium
CATAAAAACGACCGCTGATGGTTGCAATGCGCCCACCACCAAGCTCGGCCAGTTTTCTTTCCAGCTGGTAGAGATAATCCACCGCGCTGCGTGGCGGCGTATCGCGACCATCGAGGAAAGGATGAATCTGTATTGACTCAATGCCGACCTTGAGCGCCATCTCCACCAGGGCGTACAGGTGGGTGTTCATGGAGTGGACCCCGCCGTCGGAGAGCAGGCCGAGAAGGTGCAGGGCACCGCCCCGGGTTTTAATTTGCTCCAGGGCGGTGCACAATACCTCATTGGTGAAGAAATCGCCGTCGGCGATACTTTTATTGATGCGGGTAAGGTCTTGATAAACGGTGCGCCCGGCACCAATGTTCAAATGGCCGACCTCGGAATTACCCATTTGTCCTTCCGGCAGGCCAACGGCCAGACCGGAGGCTTGCAGACGGCTGTTGGGATAGTCTTGCAACAGCCGGTCAAGGCATGGGGTGTTGGCCAGGCGAATGGCGTTGCCGGCGCTGGCAGCGCGCAGCCCGAAGCCATCGAGAATGGTCAGCACTACCGGACGCTGCCGCGCGGCGCTCATACAATCAGGCTCCAGCCTGAGGGGCAGTGGGGGAGACCACCTCGCGGTTTTCCACCAGCTTGCGGAAGGCTATACTGTAGCTGCCCCAGGTGCCGCATACATCACAGCGGCTCTGCCACTCGATGTTGCGCTTGCCGCATTTGTCGCACACATAGCCGAGGCTGAGCTGATTGTCGACGCCGAGAGCCTTCTGGTATTCCTCGATGGCTTCGTCGATACGGTTGCGGCGGCGATGCGCCTCCGCCAGCAGCAGGTGGATCTGTGGAAAGTCGGGGGCGGAGTTTTCCACTACATATATTTGCTCCAATGCCTCATCTACCATCTCCAGACGCAGACACAGCTTGCCATAGAAGAAACGCAGTACCAGATCGTTGCTGCGTGCCGAAATGGCACTGCTGTAAAATGACAGCAGAGTTTTGGGGTCTTCCTGGCTGATGTAAAAGTTTTCCAGTCGCGACAGAAATACACTGCGTCCCAGCTCTTCGTAACCGCTTTGCCAGATTTTGGCGGCTTCGGTTTTGTTGTCGCACTGCAGGTAGGCATCGCCCAGGGTAACGCGGGCGGCGACAAAGCTGGGGTTTTCCTTGATGATCTGTTTCAGGGCAGTAATAGCCTGGTCGCATTCGCCCTGAGCCAGTTTTTGCTTGGCCACCTCGTAGCGGATGGAGAGCATCTGCTCCTTTTCTTCCTGTACGCGATTGCCGCTCAGCCCGGCTTTGAGCAGCCGTTTTTGCAGTTCCATGGCTTCTTCCCAGCGGCCGTGCTTCATGTGCAGATCGCGCAGGGAACGGATGGCCTTGCGGTTGTCCTTTTCCTGTTCAAGGATTTCCTCGTATTCCTTGCAGGCGGCATCGTCCTGATCCTGCTCTACGTAGGTGGCAGCCAGTTTGAACATTACTTCCAGGCTTTTGCCGTTGATGCTTTTGGCTTTACGCAGCAGGCTTACCGCTTCTTGTAGATCGCCCTCCTGGCTGGCGACGCTGGCCAGCGCGATATAGCCCTCGATCTTGTTGGGATCTTTATCGATGGCTTTTTGTAGCAGGTTGCGTGCCTTTTTGATATCGCCGGAGAGCAGGCGACCAACGCCCTCACGATAGACAGAATCGATCTCTTTTACCTTTTTCTCGTTACGGCTGCGCAGCCATGAACGGAGGCCGAAGCTTAATGTGCCAAAGATGTGAAAGCCGTAGCCGATGAACAGCCCCACCAGAATGCAGCCGATAACCACCACTGTTACCGGATAGGTTATGGAGCTGTCCGGGGTGAAGAAGATAGTCATCTCCTGGGGGTTGATCCCCGAGAAGAAGACAAAGAAGGCTAAAAACATGATGACAACGAGTAAAAATGCCATGAGGGTCATACGGTCCTCCTGTGGGTTGCAACCCAATAAATTGAAATGTATGTAACAATCTGACCTGTAACAGGCTAAAATAAATAGTAAAAAAGTGTTTTATCCGATCGGTGTCGTATCATGTCATCGGTTATGATACGGCTCGTTGCGGACAATAGTAAAGCCTCTGTATATTTGTTCAAGCAAAAACATGCGCGCCATCTGATGGGTCATGGTCATCTGCGACAGTGACAGAACCATATCACAACCCTGTTTGAAAGTGGCGCTGAAACCGTAAGCGCCGGCGACAATCAGGCACAGACAGCCGGTTCCCTCAATCATGTGCCGTTCCAGCAGACGGGCAAACTGCTCCGAGTTATGCTGTTTTCCCGCTTCATCCAGAGCGATCACATAAGCTCCGGCAGGAATTTTCGCCGCTATCCGCGCCTCTTCGGCGCTGCGGATATGTTGCCGGGGCGCTTTCTTGCCGCCGCCTTTTTCCTCTTTTATCTCAATCAGTTCCAGCGTTGTGTAGCGTTGTACCCGCTGCGCGTATTCGGCGGCACCAACACGGATGAAATCCAGTGACAGTTTGCCGACACAGATCAGGGTCAGTTTCATCGCTTAGCGGTTGCCATCGTCCGGCAGCGGTAATTGGGCAGCTTCGGCCCACAGCCCGTCGAGGTCGTAGAAACTGCGTACCTCAACCTGGAACACATGTACCATCACGTCGCCGTAATCAAGCAGAACCCAGCGTCCTTCCTGCATCCCTTCGATGGCCAGTGGTGTAACATCGTGGTCATTTTTCAGCCCCAGGCGTACCGATTCGGCTATGGCCTGCACCTGGCGATCTGAAGTGCCCGATACCAGAACCAGATAGTCTGTCAGTGACGATAGTTCGCTGATGCACAGGATTTTGGCGTCGAGAGCTTTTTTGTCGAGGGCGTACTCGGCGCATAATAACGCGCGCTGGTCAGATTGCAAAGTGTGATTACCTTTCCCGGCCGGTATATAGATTCCGGCTTTTAATGTATTCCGCTATTGCCTCCGGTACCAGATGATCGATCTCTTCACCGGCGGCGATCATCTCTCTGATGGCGGTGGCGCTGATATTCATATACGTATGTGGCAGAAAAATCAACTGGTGTCCGCTGTTGCTGGACAGAGTTTTAAGGGTGGAATCATAACAGAAGTGTTTGCGTATGGCAACGGGCAGCGCGTCGACGTCGATAATATCTTTGTGGCCGGGGCGGCGTGCGACCACCAGGTGGCACATGGAAAACAGGCGGGTATAGTCGCGCCAGGTGGGTAGCGCCAGCAGGGAATCCATCCCCATAAGAAAAAACAGCTCAGCGCCGGGAAGTTGATGCCGCAGTTGCTGGATGGTATGCACGGTGTAACTTGGCCCCGAGCGTTGCCCCTCCATGGCGCTGACGCTGAACTGCGGGTTGTCGGCCACCGCCAGTTCGACCATGGCGCAGCGCTGGCAAAACGGTGCCAGGGCGGTGCTGTCTTTGTGCGGCGGAGTGGCGGTGGGGATAAACACTACCCGATCCAGCTTGCAGAAGCGCGTCATCTCAGTGGCGATGGCCAAATGGCCGCGATGCGGCGGATTGAAGGCGCCGCCGACAATGCCGATGCGCCGCAGCGGCGGTTCAGGCACGAATTTGTCCATCGCCGAACACCACAAACTTGCGCGTGGTCAGGTCTTCCAGCCCCATGGGACCGAAGGAGTGCAGTTTGGTGGTGGAGATGCCAATTTCAGCGCCGAGGCCGAGCTGGTTGCCGTCGGAAAAGCGGGACGAGGCGTTAACCATTACCACGCTGGAGTTGACCTCGCGCACAAAACGCTGGGCGTTGGTGTAGTTTTCGGTGACGATAACCTCGGTGTGCAGGGAACAGTGGCGGCGGATGTGGTCGATGGCGTCGTCGAGGCTGTCAACGATCCGTACCGCCAGAATGAGGTCAAGATATTCTTCATCCCAGTCGGTGTCACTGGCGGCAACGGCGTCTGCTACCAGGGCGCAGGTGCGCTCGCAGCCGCGCAGCTCGACGTTGCTCTGTTTGAGTTTTTCCACCAGTACGGGGAGAAACGTTGCGGCTATATCGCTGTGTACCAGCAGCGTTTCCATGGCGTTGCATACGCCGGGGCGTTGTACCTTGGCGTTGACGCAGATGGCCAGGGCCTTGTCCATGTCGGCACTGGCGTCGACAAAGGTGTGGCACACCCCTTTGTAGTGCTTGATGACCGGAATGCGCGAGTTTTCGCTGACGAAGCGGATCAGCCCCTCGCCGCCGCGAGGAATTATGAGGTCGATATCTTCATCACATTCCAGCATGGTATTGACGGCGCTGCGGTCGGTGGTGGTTATCACCTGCAACGCCGCCTGTGGCAGCCCCATGGCATCAAGTTGTGCGCACAACACCGTGCCGATGGCGCTGTTGGAGTGGATGGCTTCACTGCCGCCGCGCAGGATAACAGCATTGCCGCTTTTCAGACACAGGGCGGCGGCATCGGCGGTGACGTTGGGGCGCGATTCAAAGATGATGCCGATAACTCCCAGCGGAATCCGCATTCTGCCCACCTGTATGCCGTTGGGGCGCCGCCACATGCCGGTCACCTCCCCCACCGGATCGGGCAGGGCGGCCACTTCGCGCAGTCCATCGGCCATGGCCTTAATGCGGGCATCGTTCAGTTCCAGGCGGTCGATCATGGCGCTGGCCAGATTGTTGCGTCGGGCGGCGTCGAGGTCTTTGCTGTTTTCGCGCTGCAAAAGCGCGGCGTTCTGTTCCAGTGCCGTTGCCATGTTGAGCAACAGTTCATTTTTACTGCTGGTGGACAGGGTGGCCATGGTGGTGGCGGCGGCACGGGCGGCTCTGGCGGTGGTGCGTATCTGCTCTGCTATGCTCATGGTCTGTTCTCCGTAGTCAGCTGGTC
>JAMOOS010000004.1 GCA_027065245.1 Desulfuromonadaceae bacterium
GCCGCATCGTGATCCGTTTGACCGTATGCTGGCTGCACAGGCCAAGGTAGAGGGGTTGTGTTTGGCTAGGAGCCTGTCGGACTTTCCATGCATCGGCTGCAAAATCACTTGGTCGGTGCATATTTCCGCTCCTTTTCGACCAATAGCTACGGCTATTAGCCTTCAAACGAGCGAAAATCTGTCCTCGACCAGTCGATTTTTCGCTTCGATCCGCAAAGTCCGACAGGCTCCTAGTGTCGACAGGGAACTGGCCAGGTTCCCCATCGACATTATTAACAACTGACAATAAAATCACTGCCGGTTAGGCGTATTTCTGCCGCAGTGCCCTCTTGTTGATTTTACCGACGCTGGTTTTATCTATCTCAGCGACAATTTTCACCCGCGTTAATACCGCCTGTTTGGACAGTACGCCGGTAGAGGTGTATTCGTGCAGCAGCGCGAGCAGTTCTTTCTGGCTCGGTGGTTCGCAATCGGGCTGTGGCACCACCAGTGCCAGGGGGCGCTCACCCCATTTGGGATCGTTCTGGCCGATGACGGCCACTTCGGCCACCGCCGGATGGTGGGAGAGAATATCCTCCATCTCCAGCGACGACAGCCACTCGCCGCCGCTTTTTATCACATCCTTGATGCGGTCGCAGATTTTCAGGTAGCCGTCGGCGCCTTTGGTGGCGATATCGCCGGTGTGCAGGTAGCCGCCGCGCCACAGTTGTTCCGAATGGTGCTCATCCTTCAAATAGCCCTGGGTCAGCCACGGGGCGCGGACCACAATCTCGCCGCTGCTGGCAGCGTCGGCGGCGACATCGTTCATCTCCTCATCTACCACGCGCAGGTCTACTAGCGGCAGGGCACGTCCGGTTTTGCAGCGTATTTCGGTCTGGGCGTTCTCCTCCAGTTGCAGCATTTCAGCGTCGAGGTTGGCCAGGCTGAGAATAGGGCAGGTTTCCGACATGCCGTAGCCGGTGAAGATGTCTATACCTCTGGCGCGAGCCTGGTTGCACAGCGCCTGCGACATGGGAGCGCCGCCGATGATAACCTTCCAGTTGCTTAAATCCACCTGTTGTGCCGCCGGGCAGCGCAGCAGCATGTGCAGGATGGTGGGGACGCAGTGGGAGAAGGTTACCTTGTTGCTGTCGATGAGGTGAAGGAGCATCTCCGGCGCGTAACGGCCGGGATAGACCTGCTTCAGCCCCAGGGTGGTGGCGGCGTAGGGCAGCCCCCAGGCGTGAACATGAAACATGGGGGTGATGGGCATGTAGACATCGCCCTGATGAATGCGGCCCTGATGTTGCTGTGTGCCCAGCGCCACCAGTCCGCCCAGGGTGTGCAGTACCAGCTGGCGATGGCTGAAATAGACCCCTTTGGGGCGGCCGGTGGTGGCGGTGGTGTAGAAAGTGGTGGCGCGGGTATGCTCGTCAAATTCCTCAAATTCAGCTTTGTCATCAGCGGCAGCCAGCCACTGCTCGTATTCGGCGGCAAAGGTAACCGGGCCGGAGTAATCGTGGTCGCCGTCGCTCAGGCGCACATAGTGGCGTACCGTGTCGATGCGTCCCCTCATCTGTTCCAGCAGGGGAATAAAATCGTCGTGGATAAGCAGTACGTCATCTTCGGCATGGTCGATGGTGTAGAGAATCTGCTCCGGCGACAGCTTGATGTTGATGGTGTGCAGCACCGCGCCGATCATGGGCACGGCAAAAAAACATTCCAGATAACGGTGGCTGTCCCAGTCCATTACCGCCACGGTATCGCCTTGTTTAACTCCCATGGTGCGCAGGGCATTGGCGAGACGGCATACCCGGCGCCGCAGGTCGCGATAGGTGTAGCGCATCTGGTCGCGGTAGATGATCTCCTGGTCGGGGTTGTCGGCGGCGGGGGAAAACAGCAGATTCTTGATGAGTAGTTGGTATTTGTGCGCCGAAGTGGTGCGCGGGATCAACGGGTCGGTCATGGGGCTATCCTCCATTGGTCTGAGAGATGGCTGGAGCCTTGATGCGGATTAAAATAACGCCCGCATGGTAGCACATGGTCATAAAATCCGCGATAGGCTTTAACAAACTCATCCAATCACTACAAAACGACATTTTGTAGCTCAAAATTCAGACAGATCATTCCATGACAGGAAAAACTTCCTCCGTTTATTAGTCCTGTTTAGTTTTGGTCTCCTCCGCAGAATCTGTGGTTAGCAGGCGATAAAAAGTAGAGCATTGTCCTTCCTGGGTGGGTAAGATGGTTTTTCCCAGTAACTATCACCCCCATACCCGAGAAGGACAATGCTGATAAAGACTTTACTGAACAAGACTGAACGATTCAAGTCATTCGTTTACGTTTCCGTGTGTTTTATGCTGATCTCCGATATGGAAGCACTGGTTGTTGATATCGAACCACGGCGTAACAGCAGGCCGCTGTGCCCCGAGTGCGGCAAGCGCTGCACCGTTTACGACCGGCAGCCGCAGCGGTTGTTTGAGTATCTGCCATGAATCTGAAGTGAAACCTACCATGAGAAAAGCCTACGGCTTTAGAACCCTAAAATACCTGCAAATCGCCTTATATCACGATCATGGGACAATGTACTTCCATAGATTTTGCTGACGAGCCTCTTAATCGGAATACGCAAAAATGTGGTGACATTCCCTGCCCGCGTAAATGATGGCATCCAAATGAAATGAATATGTAGGGGCGTATGGCAATACGCCCGGTTTGCGTCATGCGCAGGCGTAGCAGCGGGTCGCCGTCTCCGGCAAAAAAATCAACAAGCGACTGACAAAGTCATCACGGTCTCGGTCATCTTTAAAAATCGTGCAGCGCTCAATCCCACGGCAGATAATGTGATGAAGCGCACCGTAAGCGTCTATGTGGGCCTATCTTGGCATAAGGGGAGTGTGGTATGGGATGAAAATAGGAGAAAGGCATAATTACATGGGCGTTATATATGTCCCTGGATATCGCCGCCTGGGAGGAAAAAGGCCGCCCCGGCTACCCCGTTGGCGCCAGTGGCTGCGGTGTGCGCCTGCTGGTGGACTATCTGAGTGCTATGTGTGTTGACGGTGATTAGGGTTGATTTGCGCAAAACGTCATAATATGGCATAGTATGTCGGTAGAATACCGACATACTATGCCATATTATACGGATTGATGGGTGCAATGATCAGCAACCTGCGCGAGCGTATCCCTCTAGAGGAATTCGACTATCAGGCTCTTACCGGGGCACTGGATGACTATGCCCGCCCGCGCGACAAAATAACCACCCTGCTCAACCGGGGAATAATCATCCGGGTAAAAAAGGGGCTGTATATCTTTGGCTCCGGCCTGCGCAAACGGCCATACTCGCGGGAAATTCTTGCCAATTTAATCTACGGCCCGTCCTGCGTATCACGCGAGTATGCCCTGGCCTACCACGGGCTGATTCCGGAGCAGGTGGAAACAATCACTTCCGTCACCAGCAAACGCAACAAAACCTTCACCACCCCGCTGGGCGTATTCGATTATCGCGCCCTGCCCCCGGCTGGCTTTCCCTTCGGCATCATCAGGATCGAACTGGCCGACGGCAGTGCCTTTCTGCTGGCAGGTAGCGAAAAAGCACTGGCCGACAAGCTGTATTGCGAACACGGCCTGTCCCTGACCTCCGCCGGAAATTGCCTGGACTACCTCACCATTTCCCTGCGCATAGACATGGAAGCCCTGCGCACCATGGATGCCGATCTGCTGGATCAACTGGCTCGCAACTACCGTTCGCGCCGAGTGAAACTACTGGCCGACTGCGTGCGTCGGCTGGCCGGAAAGGATAGCGGTAATGAATGAAGCCGTACGCCAGATGTTGGCCAGGTACTCGTGTGAACGGGTGGAGGACTACACCCAGGCATTACGGGAAATTCTACAGGAAATTGCGCTGTTCGGCCTGTGGCGCAGCAAGTTTTTTGACCGAGCAGCGTTTTACGGTGGCACCGCCCTGCGTATTCTGTACGGACTCGAACGTTTTTCCGAGGATCTCGATTTTTCGTTGCTGCAACCAGATACCTCTTTCAGACTGGAGCGTTACAGCGACGCGCTGAAAAAAGAACTGGCAGCGTTCGGTTTTACCGTGAGAGTCGAGGTGAAAGACAAGGCAGCAACAACAGCGGTGCGTTCAGCATTTCTCAAGGCTGACACCGTCAGCGAACTACTGCTGATCAAACCGCGCGCAGAGATTATCCAGCAGATACCGGCGGGAAAAATCATCCGCGTCAAAATAGAGGTTGATACCGATCCGCCACCAGGTTTTACCACGGAGAACAAGTATCTGCTGCGGCCTCTGCCGTTTTGCGTACGCAGCTACACTCTGCCGGATCTGTTTGCGGGCAAGATGCATGCTCTGCTGTGTCGCAAATGGAAGAACCGCGTCAAGGGACGGGACTGGTATGATCTGGTCTGGTATTGCACCCACCACCCGCAGTTGCATCTGGCTCATCTTCAACAGCGGATGCGCCAGAGTGGCAACTGGAACGGCAGCGCGCCCCTCGATGAAAACACGTTCCGCAATATACTGGCGGAAAAAATTGCCGCTCTCGACATTGATCAGGTTCGCCGCGAAGTGGCACCGTTTGTTACCGCGCCGCAAACACTGGAGATCTGGAGCCGGGAATTCTTTGCCGCCATCTGTGAACGCATTGAGTTGTGCTGACGGGGAATGGAACGGCCCAGAATAGGGACATTATTCTTTTTGTTCCGCAAGCCTGATATCAACCTCGCCAACAATCCCCCGTCCGCGCCCAACCACACGGCTCACCGCAGGCTGAGTTGTGCAGTCTCTCTGGCAAAGGTTCGTTTTACAAGAGCATATCGCCATACG
>JAMOOS010000005.1 GCA_027065245.1 Desulfuromonadaceae bacterium
CCGCTTATCTGGCCAGTGACCGGGACGATTTTTTCCGCCGCATCAGCGATCTGATGGCGCTGGCGGCACAGTCGCTGGAGATCAAGCGCAAGCAGCTGGAGCGCTTTACCAACGAAGGTCTGTATCCCTACAGCCGCTACTATCTCAGCGCTATTCACGAGCGCAGCGGCCACTACTGGGATAATCATTTTTCCACCATCGGCCTTATCGGTATGAACGAAGCGGCGCTGAACCTGATTGGTTGCGGTATTGATACCGTTGTCGGTGCCGAGTTTGCCGAGCAGACGCTGCTGTTTATGCGCAAGCAACTGGAGGCGTTTCAGGAGCAGAGCGGTCATCTGTACAATCTGGAAGCCACACCGGCGGAGGGTACCAGTTTCCGTCTGGCTAAGCGCGACCGTAGCCAGTTTCCCGACATCATCACCGCCGGAGACGAACAGCCTTATTATACCAACTCTACCCAGTTGCCGGTGGGAAGCACCGATGATATTTTCCAGGCCCTCACCCATCAGGACCGGCTGCAGACCAAATATACCGGCGGCACAGTGTTTCACGGTTTCCTCGGTGAGCGTCTCGATGACTGGCGCAGCGCCCGCCTGCTGGTGCGCCGCATCGCCGAAAATTTCCATCTGCCCTATTTTACCATCAGCCCCACATTTACCATTTGCCCGGTGCATGGCTACATCGCCGGAGAGCATTTTTCCTGTCCCTATCACAGCGGCAGCGATCAGGCCGCCTGAGCGTAAACCTTTAACAAAGCACAAGGAGAGCAGACTATGTCCAGTAAATGCAAGCAGAAAACCGAAGTATATTCCCGTGTTTGTGGTTTTTTCCGTCCTGTTCAGCAGTGGAACAAAGGCAAGCAGGAGGAGTTCAGCCAGCGGCGTGAATACGTGGTTGAGCACCAGAGCGCCGCTAAGTAACGTAGATGGGCATAAAGGGAGTTCAGGGAACCAGTCTGCTCGATTATCCCGGGCGGATTGCTTCCCTGGTTTTTTATGGCGGCTGTAATCTCAGTTGCCCATACTGCCACAATCCGGCGCTGGTGCAGACCCCCGACGAAATGGAGGATATCGCCATCAGCGCGGTGGTGGAGATGTTGCGGCAGCGGCGCGGTTTTATCGACGGCGTGGTCATCTCCGGCGGCGAACCCACCCTCGACGCGCAGTTGGAAACGCTGGCGGCGGCGGTGAAGCAACTGGGCCTGCTGGTCAAGCTCGATACCAACGGTCTGCGCCCCCAGGTGCTGAAACGGCTGCTGGAACGCGATCTGCTCGATTATGTGGGGATGGATGTGAAAACCGCGCCGCAGCGCTATTCGCAACTGCATCACGGCAGGGTGGATACGAGTGCGTTGGCGCACAGCGTAGCGCTGCTGAACGAGGCAACTATAGAAGTGGAGTTTCGCACTACCTGCGTGCCGCAATTCGTCGCCGAAGACGATATCCGCGCCATGGGTGAGCTGCTGCGCGGCGCACGTCTATGGGTGCTGCAGCAGTTTGTCCCCGCTCACGCCATGACAGAGCGGTTGCGCGCCAGTGAGGCCTATCCCGCCGAGACGCTGCGCCGTTTCGCCACCGTGGCCGCTGATTATGTAGCAGAAGTAACTGTGCGTGGCGTGTAGGTAGTCCGTCCGCGTGTCAAAAAGAGCAAAATAACGCAAACAGGGAGAAAAAGATGAAAAAAATTGCACTGTTGGGATTGTTGGTCGCGGCGTTGATTTTGCCCGGCTGTAACCATGCCAGTAAAGCGGCGCGGCGCGCCGACGGCAGTAAATATCGCGTCCAGTTTATCGTAAATGCCAACACCAACAACAGCATGAGCGAAACCCAGGTACGCGCCCAGAAACAGTTGCAGGGCTGGATGGAAAACGACCTGCTGCGCCTGCTTACCCGTGCCGGTTATCAGGCCGAGCCCATCAACAAGGTATCTCAGTTCAGCGGCGGCGGCGGCAACTACCTGATCAATATCAAGATTGTCAATTACAACCCCGGCAGCAAGGCGGCACGGATGCTGGTCGGTTTTGGCGCCGGTTCCACCAGCCTCGACATCAACTACAAAATTCTCAACGGCCACAAAAAGCAGCTGGTGGATAAAGATGACGGCGTCGGCTCCAGTCGCGACTGGACCTACTGCGCCCGGGTTCTCAACGAGCGCATCATCGCCACCTTGGGGATGAACGTCGGCAAGTAGCGCGCATATTGTGGCGAAAAAAAGTTGTTTTCCGCCGCCCGGCCGCATAAAAGCCGGGCGGTTTTTTATTGCTGCGCCTTAGGAGTTTGTTGGACTTGCCATGAAGCGGCGGCAAAACCGCCTGACCGGTGTGCACTTTTGCCGCGGCATTTGATTGAATCTGCCGCGCGATTTGTGCTATTTTGCAGCGCTGATGCGCCGGTTGAGTCCGGTGCCAACAACACCGATGGAGGAATGACAGATGAACATAACCCGTGCCGAAGTAGAGCAGGTGGCCCGGCTGGCGCGGCTGGCGCTGGACGATGCCGAACTCGACGCCCTTACTGGCGAGATGGACGCCATTCTCGCCCATGTTGAGCAGTTGAACGAGGTGGATACCGCAGGAATTGTCCCCATGGCACACGCCATCCCGCTGGAGAACGCTTTTCGCCCCGACGAGGTGCGGCCGTCGCTGGGCAGTGAAAAAGCCCTGGCCAACGCGCCCCTGCCGCAGGATGATTGTTTCGGCGTTCCCAAGGTTATCGAATAGACGGAGTTATCATGAAACTGACAGATTTGACCATCCATCAGATGCAGCAGCAGCTGGCGGACGGCACCACCACCGCCGTGGCGTTGACCGAGGCGTTTCTGGCGCAGATAGACGCCACCAACGAACAGCTTAACACCTATATCACCGTCTGCCGCGACGAAGCGCTGGCGGCGGCGCGGGCCGCCGACGAGCAACGCGCCAACGGCGTTGTGCGCCCCCTTACCGGCATTCCGCTGGCGTTAAAGGATATCTTTGTTACCACCGGCGTGCGCACCACCTGCGCGTCAAAGATTCTCGGTGACTTCATCTCCCCTTACGATGGTACCGCCGTGGCGCGCCTGAAAGAGCAGGGGGCGGTTATTCTGGGCAAACTGAACATGGATGAGTTTGCCATGGGCAGCTCCAACGAGAACAGCGCTTTCGGCCCGGTGCGTAACCCGTGGGATAACGCTTGTGTCCCCGGCGGTTCCTCCGGTGGCAGTGCCGCCTGTGTAGCGGCGGCGCAGGCGGCTGGCGCTCTGGGTACCGATACCGGCGGATCCATCCGCCAGCCCGCTTCCCACTGCGGCGTGGTGGGGCTGAAACCCACCTATGGCCGGGTGTCGCGTTACGGTGTTATCGCTTACGCCTCCTCCCTGGATCAGGTGGGGCCGCTGACCCGCGATGTGCGCGATTGCGCCATCATGCTGGGAGCGGTGGCCGGTTACGACCCCGCCGATTCCACCTCGGTGGATACGCCGGTGCCCGACTATCTGGCCACGCTGGCGGATGGCGTGGCGGGGAAAAAAATCGGTCTGCCACAGGAGTACTTTATCGACGGTGTCGACGCCGAGGTAAAACAGGCGGTGGACGCGGCGGTGGCGCAGTATCGCGAGCTGGGCGCCGAGATTGTCGATATCAGCCTGCCTCACACCAAATATGCGCTGGCGTGCTACTACGTGGTGGCCACGGCAGAGGCTTCTAGCAACCTAGCCCGTTACGATGGTGTCCGCTACGGCGCACGAGTGGACGAGGGCGGCGGCCTTATCGAGATGTACAACCGCACCCGCGCCGCCGGTTTCGGCGCCGAGGTGAAGCGGCGCATCATGCTTGGCACCTATGCCCTCTCCTCCGGCTACTACGATGCCTACTATCTCAAGGCGCAGAAAGTACGCGCCCTTATCCGGCAGGATTTTACCGCCGCCTTTGAGCAGGTGGATTGCATTCTCACGCCGGTGGCGCCCACGGCAGCGTTTAAGCTCGGTGACAAAACCGCCGATCCGTTGCAGATGTATCTATCTGATATTTTTACTTTATCGGCCAACCTGGCCGGAATATGCGGCTTGAGTATGCCGTGCGGAATCAACCGGCAGGGGTTGCCCATCGGCGTGCAGCTGCTGGGACGGGCGTTTGGCGAGGCGGAGCTGTTGCAGACCGCTTACGCCTTCGAGCAGGCGACAGACTGGCACCGGCAACGGCCAGCGGTGGCGAAAGGGTAGCATCACCATGAGAAAACATTACGAAGTAGTTATCGGTCTCGAAGTCCACGTACAGTTGACCACCAACACCAAGATATTCTGCGGCTGCTCCACCAGTTTCGGCAACCAGTGCAACTCGCAGACCTGCCCGGTGTGTCTGGGGTTGCCCGGCGCGTTGCCGGTGCTCAATCGTCAGGTGGTTGAATACGCCATCAAGGCCGGACTGGCCACCAACTGCGCCATCGCGCCGCGCTCCATCTTCGCGCGCAAAAATTATTTTTATCCCGACCTGCCCAAGGGCTACCAGATCTCCCAGTTTGAGCTGCCCATCTGCGAGCACGGTTATCTCGATGTGGAGACGCAGGAGCGCGGCAAGCAGCGTATCGGCATCACCCGTATCCACATGGAGGAGGATGCCGGCAAGCTGCTCCACAGCGATAATCCCGGCAGCGGTTCCCGCGTCGACCTCAACCGCGCCTGCACGCCATTGCTGGAGGTGGTGTCGGAGCCGGATATGCGCAGCAGTGACGAAGCCATCGCCTACCTGAAAAAACTGCATCAGATTGTGATGTATCTAGGCATCTGCGACGGCA
>JAMOOS010000006.1 GCA_027065245.1 Desulfuromonadaceae bacterium
CCAGCGCCCGTCTGTTTGCCCTGTCGGTGCTGCCGCCGTGGCAGATGCGCAACCAGATAGAAGATTATCTGGCCGGGCGCAGTGCCAGTGTGCCAGTAGATATGGGCCACGGCGCGTCCATTCGCCAGCTTACCTACCGCACCAGTCTGATCGACGAAATCCGTCAGGGCGGTTTTATCGTCTGGCCGATTCTGCTTATCGGCGCGGTGGCAGCGCTGCTCATCTGTGAGCGATTGTGGTTTCTCACCCGCCATCGCTGTGATGCTGATCGGGTACTGGAGCAGATACAGCCACTGGTTGCCGCCGCCGACTGGAGCCGCAGCGAGGAGTTGTGCCGCAGCCTGGGCGATAAACCGCTGGCACGGGTGCTGCGTGCCGGAATCCGTTTTCGTAATCTGCCGCGCGAAGATCTGGAAAACGCCATGCAGGAAGCTATCCTGGCTGAAATTCCGCGCCTGGAGCGCTTTTTGTCCACGTTGGCGGTGCTGGCGTCCATTGCGCCGCTGCTGGGCCTGTTGGGGACGGTAACCGGCATGATCGATACGTTTCAGATCATCACCTTCCACGGCACCAGTGATCCGCGCCTGATGTCCGGCGGCATATCGGAGGCGCTGGTGACCACCATGCTGGGGCTGGCGGTGGCGATTCCGCTGATGTTGTGTCACAGCCTGCTCAGCCGCCGGGTGGAGACCCACATCGCCCAGTTGGAGGAGAAGGCCATCAGTTTTGTCAATCTGGTGTGTCGGCAGCGGCTGGAAGTGGCGGAGCAGGGCCATGACGACGTTGTTTGACAGTGCCGCCGCTTATTTGCAGCGCGGCGGAGTGGTGATGCTGCCGCTGCTGCTGGTGTCGTTGCTGATGTGGGCGGCGATAATCTACCGTCTGCTGCTGCTGAAAAAACTGTGTGATTATCACATCAGCCCGGCGCAGGTGCTGCGGCAGTTGCACGATAACAGCCCCGTTGTCGACGGCGGTGTTACCGCCAGGCTGCTGCATACCATCAGGCAGCGGCGCAGCGGCGATGTTGCCCTCGATCGCCGCGTTATAGACGAGGCGGTGCTGGCGGTGGGGGAGCGGCTCGACAACGGTTTGACCCTCATCGGTGTGCTGGCCGCCATTGCGCCGCTGCTCGGTTTGCTCGGCACGGTGGTGGGGATGATCGCCACCTTTGAGACCATCGCCATGTTCGGTACCGGCAACGCCCGCGCTCTGGCCGGAGGTATTTCCCAGGCGCTGATTACCACCCAGACCGGACTGATTATCGCCATCGCCGGGCTGTATATGCGCAATTTTCTGTTGCGCCGGGTGGAAAATCTGCGTCAGCACCTGTTTTCGCTGGGAATCTATCTCAAACGCCATCTAGGCGATAATATTGCGGAGGTGTCAGGTGATTAACATCAGCGCCAAGCGGCGCAGCAAGCGGCAGGCGCTGGAGTTGAATATGGCGCCGCTCATCGACATGGTGTTTATCCTGCTGATATTTTTTCTGGTTACCACCAGTTTTGTGCGCGAAACCGGTGTCGAGGTGCATCGCCCCCGCGCCGCCACCGCCGTTGAACAGCAACATGCCACCATTTTGATCGCCGTAACGGCGCAGAATCAGATCTACATGGAAAATCGCCCGGTGGATATTCGTGCCGTGCGTGTTCATGTAGAGCGGGCTCTGGCGGAAAATCCCGCTGGCAGCGTGGTGATTGTCGCCGATCGCAACAGTAACACCGGCATGGCGGTGCGGGTGCTCGACGCCTGTCGTCAGGCCGGAGCGGTTAACGTGGCTTTATCTGCCGCCACCAGCGGAGAGCGCTGATGGCAGCGCGGCGGCGTTTGTCCACCGCCACTTTGCTGGGGGCGGCAGTGGCAGGCAGTATTGCCCTCAATTTGCTGTTGTTGCTGGTGTTGCCGCGCCTGGTACACGAAAGTCCGCAACTGGAATTACCGCCACCGGCGCAATTGGTGACGCTGGCGCCGCCGCGCCACCTGTCGCCGCCACCGCGCCAGCGGGCGGCGCAGCAGCGCCGTCCGCAAAATCTGGCACCAGCGCGTGCCCGCCAACGCCTGCAGCCGCAGCCGGAGAACCTGCATCTTAAACTCAATCTGCGCCCGCAACCACCCACCATCAGCGGTAATGTCGTTATGCCGCCGGTGCAACTGGCGCATATCAGCGCTGTAGAGCCGGTATTTGACAGCACCCAACTGGACCAGCCTCTTACCCCGGTGGCGCGTTCGCCGTTTATTTATCCCTTGCGTGCCCGGCGACTGGGGATAGAAGGCTGGGTAAAAATTCGCCTGCTGGTGTCCACTGCTGGCACGGTGGATGGTGTAGAGGTGCTGGAAGCGCAGCCGCCGGGAGTGTTTGAACAGACTGTGAAGCGCGGGGTACGTCAATGGCGGTTTACTCCCGGTACCGTCGGCGGTGAGCCGGTGCGCAGCCGGGTGGTGACCACGGTGCGTTTTGAGTTGGATTAGGCGGATGGCGAATACGGTCAGAATAACGGTTGTGATGCTGGTTGTGCTGTGGTTGTGCTGTGGCCGCGTAGCTGTGGCCGCCGAGGTGATTCCCGCCGCTGTACGCAGTGTGGTGGTGCAGGCGCAGCGGTTGATGGAGCAGCAACATTACCGCCAGGCGCTGGCTGTGCTGGAAGCGCGGGCGCGTCGGGCCAATCATCACTACCTGATCGATTTCACCCTTGGCAATCTGCACCTGTTGCAGCGGCACTATCATCGGGCCGAAGAGTATTATCGTCAAGTAGTGGCGGCGCGGCCGCAGTTGGCGGAGGCGTGGCTGAATCTGGCGCAGTGTCACTATATGCAGGCGGATTATCCGGCGGCGGCACAGGCGTTTGAGCGCGCCTACGCTTTGAGCAAACCAGCCGAGCCGCGCTGGCGCTATAACGCCGCCGCCGCCTGGCTACAGGCACAACAGCCACAACGGGCTGTTGCGTTGCTGCAACAGTTGCGGCGCGACTATCCGCAGCGGCAGCGTAACGACTGGTTGGCAGCGCTGGTGCAGGGTTATCTGCAACTGGAGCAGCCGCGCCAGGCGCTGGAGCCGTTGCGTTATCTGTGTCGCCACAGCAGTGGTGATGAACAACGGCGCTGGCGTGAGCTGCTGGTACAGCAGTATCTCGACCTCGCCGAACTGGTCACTGCTCATAAGGCGGTTAATCGTTATTTAGATGACGATCCTCTCTGGCCGCAGTGGTGGCGGTTGGCCACCCATATCTATCTGGAACGCAACGATTATCCGCACGCCCTGGTTACCCTGAAGGTGCTTGGGTACCTGCGTCCTTTAAACGACGAGGAAACCGCCCTGCTGGCCAATCTGTACCTGAGCCTGGGCGTGCCGCGGCAGGCGCGGGAGTATTACCGCCGCCTCAGTGCCGCTCATCCGGATGACGCGACGCTGCTTACCCGGCTCGCTTACGCCAGCCTCAATCTGCATCAACCGCAGCAAGCGCTGGAATGGGCCGACAAGGCGCTGGCGCATACGCGTAAAAAACCGGCACGGGCGCGTTTGCTGCAACTGGCCGGCCAGCTGCTGTTCAGCCTGGGTCGTTACGCCGAAGCCTGTAAAACCTACGCCGAGCTGGCTCGCTGTGGCGACGACCCGGGCGCGGCTTATCTGATGCAGGGCTACGCGGCGTGGAATGGGCGGCTGTGGCGGCAGGCGCGTAGCGCGCTGGAGCAGGCGGCACGCTATCGACAGCAGCGTGATCGAGCACATAAGTTGCTTAAACAATTACCTGCGGCGGCGCGGGTGGATTGAGCGGGTCGGCGCAAATAACCTGATCGCGGCCGTTACGTTTTGCTAAGTACAGGGCATTGTCGGCCAGGCGCAGGGTGGTGGTAATATCCTGGCCGTCTTCAATGGAACTGACACCGGCACTGGCGGTGAGATGGCCTATTTCGGCGAAATCAGCGTCGCGTACCTGCTGCAGCAGCTTTTCTGCCAGGCGGGTGGTTTCGGCGCTGGTGGTGCTGGGCGCGATGAGGAGAAATTCTTCGCCGCCCCAGCGTCCAACCACGTCGGTAGTGCGGATGTTGCTGCGTAGAATGGTGGCAAATTGTTGCAGCACCTTGTCGCCTGTCTGATGACCATAGTTGTCGTTGACCTGTTTGAAGTGGTCGATATCCAGAATAGCTATGCCGCAGGCGGTACCGTAGCGATGGAACCGTTCGCTCTGCTCGCGTAAAATCTGATCCAGCTTGCTACGGTTGTACAGATCGGTGAGTTTGTCGGTTTTTGACAGCTTGAGCAACAGGCGGTTGTATTTGCGCAACTGGTGGAAGTAGAACAGAAAAGCGGCACAGATAAAACCCATTACTCCGAGCAGGCTCCAGAACATCTCGTAATCGAATTCATTAACACTGGCGACCGGCGTCCACTTGTTCAGGATTGCCTGGCGCTGAGCCGGGGTTATGCTGCGTACCAGCTTGTCGAAGATGGAGAGTAATTCCGGTTCGTCATTGCGGGTGGCGACGCACAGGTTGACCTGGCTGAAGTTGTTATCCAGACGGCCGGATATCTTGATGCTGCCGACATAGTTTTTCTGTATCTGATCCGCTATGGTGAACAGGTTGTCTATATAGGCGAACAGTTTACCGTTTTCAACCTGATGCATGCCGTCACTGGCACTGTCGACATCGACGATGTGCATGTCAGGATAAGTGCAGCGCAATTCTTCGTTGACGGCATAGCCGCGCACGATCCCCACCGGCTTGTCTTTAAGTGTTGCTAGATCGTGAACGTATATTTCGCTGG
>JAMOOS010000007.1 GCA_027065245.1 Desulfuromonadaceae bacterium
CTCCGTCGGCATCTGCTGGGCCAGCGCCAGCAACGTCTTGTTGCCCAGCACCTTGTAGGGCGGGCAATCGCGACGACAGGCCTCTTTCTCGCGCCACTGCAGCAAATTTTCCAGCACCGCCAACTGGCGCGGCGACAACCGCCCCGCCCCCTTGAAACGCAGATACAGCGGCCCGGTGTGGGGATGAAAACCAGCCTGTTCCAGCAGTTCAAACTCCTCCTGCACCCACCACAAGCGATCTTTTTCGCGCAGGCGCTCCTCCAGCAGCGCCGCCAGAGGATGCAGATATTGGGTATCGGCGGCGGCGTAGGCGCACATGGGCGCCGATAGCGGACGCTTGGACCAGTCGGCGCGCTGATACTGCTTATCCAGCGTTACGTCAAAATACTTTCCCAGCACCGCCGCCAGCCCCACCTGCTCCTCACCGAGAAACTGGCAGCAGATCATGGTGTCAAACAGGCCGCGCACCTGCAGATCGAAATCGCGCCGCAGGCAGCGGATATCGTAATCGGCGGCATGGAATATCTTGCGGATGGAGGCGTCGGCAAACAGCGGACGCAACGCTGCCAGATCGGTAACCGCCAGCGGATCGAGCAGTACGGTGGTGGCCGCCGCGCCGGGCGCCGCGTAGGTAAACTGCAGCAGGCACACCTTTTCGCGGTAGCAGTGCATGGAATCCGCTTCCAGATCGACGGCAACTTCGTCGCAGCGCTCCAGCGCCGCCGCCAGTTGGCGTACACCGGCCGCCGTGGTGATAATATCCGGCTTCATCGCCCGGCTCCAGCACAGAGCGCCGCTACCACCGCATCCATCTCGGCATCGGTACCGATGGAGATACGCACGCCGTGGCACAGGTTGGCGGCAGAAAAGTAGCGCACCAGTATCTTGCGGCGTTTAAGCAGCTCATATACCTCAGCGCCGTTGCCATCCGCCGGAATGGCAAAGACAAAATTGGTCTGGCTCGGCGGCACGCTAAAGCCGAGTTTCTGCAGCGCGGCAACAAAGCGGCTGCGGGTGGCACGCACCTGTTCCACCCGGCGCTGCAGATAATCCTGATCTGCCAATGCCGCCTGCGCCGCCACCAGCGCTAACCGATCGAGATGGTAGTGATCGCGGATTTTATCCAGTGCGGCGACAATTTCCGGCCGCGCCAGCGCCAGCCCCAGACGCATACCCGCCAGGGCGTAACTTTTGGACAAGGTACGCGTTACCACCACGTTGGGACACTGCTTCACCAGCTCCAGCGCGTTGTGATCGGCAAAGTCGGCGTAGGCTTCGTCCACCACCAGCAGACCATCGCAGCGCTGCGCCAGATCGGCGATAACGGCATTGTCAAAAGCGGTACCGAAGGGAGCGTGGGGGCTGGTGAGAAAAAACAGCTTGCCGCCATAACGGGCGGGAAAGTCGGCGATGGTGTAATCCTCAGCCAGAGAAAAGGTGCGCACCCGCGCCCCCTGAATCTCTATCAGGGTACGGTAGTAGGAGTAGGATGGCTCGATAAACGCCACCTCGTCACCGGGATCGGCGCAGGCGCGAATAAGGTTGTTGAGCAGCTCGTCGGAACCGTTGGCCATTATCACCCATTGTGGATCAAAGCCGTAAACCTGCGCTGCCGTCCGGCGCGCCGCCCGGCTGGCGGCATCGGGATAATGGCGCAGGGACGCGCCGTCATCGCCCAGCTCGCGCCGGATGGCCGCCACCACCTGCGCTGACGGCGGATAGGGATTTTCATTGGTGTTGAGCTTGATCCAGTTATGCGCATCCTCCGGCTGAAAACCGGGGACATAACCACTCATGGCGGCGATATTACGGCGCAGCACAGACATATATCAGTAGACCTCCAGAATTTCGTAATTGGTATTACGGCGCACCGGCGTAAATCCGGCGCCACGCGCCAGCTCCACCAGTTGTTGCTGCGACATGCGAAACGCCACCCCAGCCGCTGCCACCACATTCTCCTCCAGCATGGTGCCGCCTAAATCGTTGGCGCCGAAGCGCAGCGCCAACTGGGCGATTTTGTCGCCCTGGGTAACCCAGCTGGCCTGAATGTTGTCGATGTTATCCAGCACCAGCCGCGACAGCGCCACCACGCGCAGATAATCGCTGCCGGTGGCGGTGGTGCCGCCCAGCTCGGTATTGCCGGGCTGATACGACCAGCTGATAAACGCGGTTATGCCGCCGGGGCGCTCGCTGCTGCGCCGCTGAATATCGCGCACCCGCAGCAGATGCTCGACAATATCGGCCTTGGTATCACAGGAACCAAACATCATGGTGGCGGTGGTGTTCATCCCCAGGGCATGGGCATCTTCCATCACCTGCGCCCACTGGCGCCAGCCGATTTTATTGGGGGAGATGGCCTGACGCACCCGATCCACCAGCACCTCGGCGCCACCGCCGGGAATCGACTGCAAACCGGCGGCGTGCAGACGGCGCAGACATTCCGGTACGCTCAGAGAGGACACACTGGCAATCTGGACAATCTCCGCCGGGGAGAGCGAATGGATCTGCACCGTGGGAAAACGGCGGCGCAACTCGGTAAACAGCTCCTCAAACCATTCGATGCCCAGGCTGGGATGCACGCCGCCCTGCATCAGCAGCTGGGTACCGCCGTGATCCACCAGCTCCTGCACCTTGGCAAAGATGGCCGGGTAGTCGAGCAGGTAGGCGTCGGCGTCGTCCTCGTCGCGGTAAAAGGCGCAAAAGCGGCACTTGCAGCAGCACACGTTGCTGTAGTTTACGTTGCGGTCAACGACAAAACCGACCTGCCCGTGGGGATGGCGCAACCGGCGCTGATTATCAGCCAGATCACCCAGGGTAAGCAGATCGACCTCGGTGAGCAGAAACAGGGCGTCATCGCGCTCCAGCGGCTCGTTGCGTGCCAGGCGGGCGCGCACCGCCTCCAGGCGGCTACTGGTCTTCATCGTCATCATCGGCGCCGCTATACACCCGCACCTCGTTATACAGGGTGTCGCGCTCCACCGGAATCTTGCCGGCGGCGCGAATCTGGCGCAGAATCTCCTCGCGACTCAACGCCTGGGGTGAATCGGCACCGGCGTCGTGACCGATCTTCTCCTCCACCACTGTGCCGTCGAGATCGTTGACACCAAAGGCCAGCGCCACCTGCGCCACCTTCAACCCCAGCATCACCCAGTACGCCTTGATATGCTTGAAATTATCCAGATAGATGCGGCTGATGGCCAGGGTTTTCAGACAGTCGATGCCGCCGGGCCCTTTGGCCTCGGGGATACGGGTATTCTCGGTTTGAAACGCCAAGGGAATAAAGGCCTGAAAACCGCCGGTCTTATCCTGCAGGGCGCGTATCTTAGCCATGTGGTCAACGCGGTCGGCGTAGTTTTCCACATGACCAAACAGCATGGTGGCGTTACTTTTAAGACCGCCGGCGTGGATCTTTTCCGTCACTTCCAGCCAGCGTGCGCCGGATATCTTCTCCGGGCAGATTTTGCTGCGCACCTCTTCGCCCAGAATCTCGGCTCCGCCGCCGGGGGTGGAATCGAGCCCCAGCCGCTTTAGTTCGGAGATCACCACCTCGATACTCAGCCCGGAGATACGCGAAAAATAGTCGATCTCCACGGCGGTAAACGCCTTGATCTTTATATCGGGATTGTTGGCCTTGATGGTGGCCATCATGCGCAGATAAAACTCAAATGGCAGCTCCGGATGGAGGCCGCCCACCATGTGCAGCTCGGTGGCGCCAGCGGCGCGCGCCTGGGCGGCGCGTTCGAGAATTTCACTCAGATTGTAGGCGTAGGCGCCCTCGTCACCGTACTGGCGGCAGAAAGCGCAGAAACGACACTGGTTGACACACAAGTTGGTGTAATTAATGTGGCGGTTGACGTTGAACAGCACCTTGTCGCCGTTTTTCTTGCGGTTTATGGCGGCAGCCAGGCGACCGATGGCAAACAGGTCGTCACACTCAAACAACGCCACGGCATCGGCGTCGCTTATCCGCTCACCGTTGTCTATCTTGGCGCTCACCGTGGCAATGATGTCATTCGTGGCACTCATGGTTCTCCTCTCCCCAGCGCTGCAGCAATTGATGCGGCACGCCGATAACGTCGCATATTTTGCCGACGATAAAATCGATCAGATCTTCCACCCGTTGCGCCCGGCCATAAAAAGCCGGCATGGCTGGCAACACCACCGCGCCGGCACGGGTCAGGCTCAGCAGGTTTTCCAGATGGATGGCGTTCAGCGGCGTCTCACGCGGCACCAGCACCAGCGGCTTGCGCTCTTTGAGCATTACGTCCGCCGCCCGTTCGATAACATTGGCGCTAATACCCGCCGCCACCCGCGCCACGCACCCCATGGATGCCGGGACAATCACCATGGCGGCAGCGCAATTACTGCCGCTGGCGCAGGGGGCGCAAAAATCATCGTTGGCATAGCAGCGCAGCCGCTCTGCGTCGACGGCAAAAAACTGCTGCACCTGCCGCTGCAACTGCGGCAACTCACCGCTCCAGTCGAGCTGCTGTTCCAGCTTCAGTACCTGGCGCGCGGCCGCCGACAGCACCAGTTCCACCCGGCAGTCGGCGGCCAGCAGGGTACGCACCAGTTGCAGGGCATAGGCGGCGCCGGAAGCACCGCTGATGGCTACCGTGATCCGTCGCCCGGTCATCGCAGCGCCACATCCAGCAGCACAAAGGCAAACAGGGTAACGCTGATGTAGCCGTTCATGGTAAAGAACGCCGCGTCCATCTTGCTCAGATCGCCCGGTTTTACCAGCCGATGCTCGTACACCAGCATGGCGGCCACCACCGCCACGCCGAGCAGGTAGGGCCAGCCCAGAGCCAGGCCGGGTGCCGCCAGCAGCAGCAGGACAATCATACCGGCATGAAACAGGCGCACAATAACAAACGCCCCCTCTTCACCCACCCGCGCCGGAATGGAGTGCAAACCATGTTCACGGTCAAAATCCATATCCTGCAGGGCGTAAAGGATATCAAACCCCGCCACCCATAACAGCACCGCCAGCCCCAAAAGGATAATCGCCACGTTGACATCGCCGCGCAGGGCGATCCACGCCCCCACCGGCGCCGCCCCCAGGCACAGGCCGAGAATCATATGGGCGTAGATGGTAAAGCGCTTGGCCAGCGAATACAGCACCAGAAAAAATACCGCCAGCGGTGCCAGATACAGACACAGGCGGTTGAGCTGCGCCGCCGCCACCAGCAGCAGGGCGAAAGAGGCGACGACAAACAACCACGCCTCCAGTCGCGACACCTTGCCGGCGGGAATATGCCGCGTGGCCGTGCGCGGATTAAGAGCGTCGATATGGGCATCGAGCAGACGGTTAAGCCCCATGGCGCCGGAACGCGCTCCCACCATGGCCAGGCAGATCCACACCAGTTGCGCTAAAGTGGGCGCGGCGCCGTTGGCGCGCGCCGCCAGCACCGCGCCGATAAGGGCAAAGGGGAAGGCAAACACAGTGTGAGCGAATTTGATCATATCCAGCAGGGAGCGAACTTTGCTCAATACAGCAGCCATGGCGTAACGATATCCTGAATTTTGTAGTTCCTTAGATTGCATCACAACAGACAAACCAAGCCAGTTTACACCCTAACGCCAGCCTTAATCAAGAACTATACGGCAGCGATGGCTGCCGCCAGGCACGCTGAATAAAACCCTTTATCATTTAAAAAAAACAGTGTTATATTGTGATTCCAACCATGGGAGGTTCCATGAAATACACTTTCTACCTCACAATCATCCTGGCGGCGTTCTGGCTGCTTCTTTCGGGTCATTACACTCCATTCATTCTCGCCTGCGGTGCGGTGTCCGTGGCTTTGACGGTGTTTCTCTCCCTGCGTATGCGGGTGGTGGACGAAGAATCGCAGCCGGTCTATCTGGGCGGTAACGTCATCGGCTACTGGCTGTGGCTGATCAAGGAGATTACCCTGGCCAACATCGACGTGTGCAAACGGATATGGAGCCCGCGTCTCGACATCAGCCCCACCGTCGTATGCCTGAAGGCCAGCCAGAAAACCCCCTTCGGCGTCATGGTATACGCCAATTCCATCACCATCACCCCCGGCACCATCTGTATCGACGTGGACGGCAATAATCTCGAGGTTCACGCTCTAACCTGGAGTGCGGCAGAAGATTTGCTCGGCGGCGAGATGGACAAGCGCATCAGCGCTCTGGAGATATAAGTTTATGTATGCGGCAACGTCATTGGCAATTCTGGTGGTTATGGGTCTGTCGCTGGTGCGGGCGGTTCTCGGCCCCACTGCGTTTGACCGGGTGATGGCGGTCAACATGTTCGGCACCAAAACGGTGCTGCTGATAGCGGTGATGGGTTTTCTCACCGGTCGCCCCGATTTTCTCGATATCGCCATGGTATACGCGTTGGTGAATTTTTTGAGCACCATCGCCGTGCTGCGTTTTTTTGAGCGCCGCTGCCAGGACAACGATCAGCGCACGGAGGAGCAATGATTATCGACGCTTTGGATATCGTTACCGCCATCTGTCTGGCGCTGGGCTGTTTTCTCGGCATCAGCGGCGGGGTGGGCATCTACCGCCTGCCCGATTTCTACACCCGCATGCATGCCACCAGCGTTACCGACTCTGCCTGCGCTTTTCTTATTTTGTTCGGCCTGATGCTGCAGAGCGGCTTTAGTCTGGTAACAGTAAAACTGGGGTTTATTCTGCTGTTTATGGTACTGAGCAGCCCCACCGCCGCCCACGCGCTGGCGAAAACGGCAGTACAGTTCGGCATTGAACCACTGCTGGGCCGGGAGGATAAACGCTGATGGAAGTCTTTATCGATATCGCCCTGCTTACCCTGTTATGCATCACCGCCATGGCTGTGGTTCATATCCGCAAGCTGTTCTGCGCCATTATGCTGCTGGGAATCTTCAGCCTGCTGTCGGCGTCGATGTTTGTCAACATGGATGCTGTGGATGTGGCCTTTACTGAAGCGGCGGTAGGTACCGGCATTTCCACCATTCTGCTGCTGCTGGGGATGTCGCTTACCAACACGCGCGAAAAACGCCCCCACTATCAGCCGCTGTTTTCGCTGGTGGTGGTCAGCATTACCGGCGCAGTGCTGGTTTACGGCACCATGGATCTGCCTGCTTACGGCGACCCCAACGCCTCCATTCACCATCATGTGGCGCAGCGCTACATCAAACAGTCGCCACTGGAGGTGGGGCCGCCGAATATGGTTACCTCGGTGTTGGCCAGCTACCGTGGCTACGACACCCTGGGGGAAACGGCGGTTATCCTCACCGCCGGCATGGCGCTGGTGGCGCTGCTGGGGATGCGCCGCCGCAAGGTGCTGCCCATGAGTTCATCTTCCGGCTGCGGCGATTACCACGACATGAAGGACCACCTGGTGCTGCGCATCATGGCCAAGATATTCATTCCGCTGATACTTCTGTTTGCCCTGTATGTGCAGTTCCACGGTGATTACGGTCCCGGCGGCGGCTTTCAGGCCGGGGTGATTTTTGCCAGCGGCATCATTTTGTACGCGCTGATATTCGGGCTGGAAGCCGCCATGAAGGTTGTCGGCTACCCGGTGCTGCGTGTGCTGGCCGCCTGCGGCCTGCTTCTGTACGGCGGCGTAGGGGTGGCATGCATGGCGCTGGGGGGGAACTTTCTCGATTACAATGCGCTGGCGCACGATCCGCTGCACGGCCAGCATCTGGGCATCTTCCTCATTGAGCTGGGCGTTGGCGTAACGGTATTCGCCATCATGGTGATCATGTTTTACGCTTTTGCCAGCCGCAGGGGGCATACAGCATGAACTGGGTCGGTCATTATAACTACTGGGTAGTTATCTTTCTGATGATGTCGGGATTCTACGTAGTTATCTCGCGTGGCAACATGATCAAGAAGCTGCTGGGGCTGAATATCTTTTCCACCTCGGTGTTTCTGCTCTACATCTCCATGGGCAAAATCCACGGCGGTACGGCGCCGATCCTCACCGACAACCCCAATCAGGTGTATTCCAATCCGCTGCCCCACGTCCTCATCCTTACCGCCATCGTCGTCGGCGTAGCCACCACCGCCGTCGGGCTGGCGCTGGTGGTGCGCATTCAGGAGCGCTACGGCACCATTGAGGAGGATGAAATTCGCGCCAAGGATGATTCGTTATGATCCATCTTCCTGTTGCACTGGTTGTTATCCCTCTGCTTGGCGCCGCCGTGTGCGTGCTGTTCCGGCGCAGCTTTATCGCCTGGACAGTGGCATTGGCGGCGGCATGGAGCGGCTTTGCCATCAGCATTCTGATCGCAGTATACATCATGAAGATCGGCACTCTGAGCTATTCCATCGGCGGCTGGCCGCCACCGTGGGGGATAGCCTACCATATCGATTACCTCAACTCGTTTGTACTGCTGATTGTTTCCGGTATCGCCGCAGTGGTGATGCCCTACGCGCGCACCAGTGTCAATTACGAAATTGAGGAAGACTCACAGGCTTATTTCTACTGCCTGCTGCTGATCTGCCTGGCCGGTCTGCTGGGGATTACCGTTACCGGCGACGCCTTTAATATGTATGTTTTTCTGGAATTATCGTCGCTGTCGTCCTACGCCCTCATCGGCATGGGCAAACGACGGCGCGCTCTTACCGCCGCTTATCAGTACCTGGTTATGGGCACCATCGGCGCCACGTTTTTGCTCATCGGCATCGGCCTGCTTTACAATCTGACCGGAACCCTCAACATTCACGACCTGGCGCATCAACTGGCCGTCAATAATATTATCGGCAGTCACAATCGCACCCTGCTTACCGCCTTCGCTTTCATCATCGTCGGTCTGAGTTTGAAACTGGCGTTGTTTCCCCTGCATTTGTGGCTGCCCAACGCCTACACCTACGCACCGTCGGTGGCAACCATATTCCTTGCGTCCACCGCCACCAAAGTAGCGGTGTACATGTTGCTGCGTTTCTGCTTTACCATTTTAAGCGGCGGTTTTATTTTCAAACTCACTTTGGGCAAAATCCTGCTGATTCCGGCGCTGGCGGCCATCCTCATCGCCTCCATGGTGGCCATTTTCCAGTACGATATCAAGCGGATGCTGGCCTACTCCAGTGTGGCGCAGATCGGCTACATGATTCTGGGTATCAGCCTGGCCACACCGCTGGGGCTGAGCGCCGGTATTCTCCACCTGTTCAATCACGCCCTGATGAAGGGACTGCTGTTTATGGTGATGGGGGCGGTGAACTACCGCATCGGCGCCGTCTATCTCAACGATTTCCGCGGCCTGGGGCGCACCATGCCGTGGACCATGGCGGCGTTTGTCGTCGGCGGCATGAGTTTGATGGGGATTCCCCTCACTGCTGGCTTTATCAGCAAGTGGTATCTGGTACAGGCGGCGCTGGAAAAGGGCTGGTGGCCGGTGGCGGCGCTGATTCTCATCGGTTCACTGCTGGCGGTCATCTATATCTGGCGCGTGGTGGAAACTGCCTATTTCAACCCGGCACAGGAGATGGAAGCGGAGAGCAGCGGCGAAGCACCGCTGTCGCTGCTGCTGCCCATGTGGCTGCTGGTACTGGCCAATATCTATTTCGGCATCGACAGCAGTATTCCGGTTGAGCTGGCCGGACGTGCCGCCACATTGCTGCTGGGAGGCGCGTCATGAGCACTTATGTTCTTATAGAGCTGGCGATTCTCATCCCGGCCTGCGGCGCGCTGTTTATCGCCGCCAGCAGTCGCATCCCCAACCTGCGCGAAGGGGTGACCATCGCCACCGCCGCGTCTCTGCTGGCAGTGGTGGCGGCACTGTACAACCGCGCCGACCTGTTTACTCTGCCCCCTATTGTTCTGGCGCAGCCGCTGCGCGGTTTGGAACTGCAATTGAGCGCCGAACCGCTGGGGCTGCTGTTTGCCGGTATCGCCAGTCTGCTGTGGCTGATCACATCGGTGTATACCATCAGCTATATGCGCAGCAACAACGAGAGTCATCATACGCGACTGTATGTATGTTTTGCCATCGCTTTGGCCAGCACCATGGGGATTGCCTTTTCGGGCAACCTCATCACGCTGTTTCTGTTTTACGAATCTCTCACCCTGTCCACCTATCCGCTGGTTACCCACAAGCAGGATTACGACGCCATCGCCGGCGGACGTTATTATCTGGGCATACTGATCAGCACCTCGGTGGGGTTGCTGCTGCCAGCCATTATCTGGACCTGGCACGCTACCGGCACCACCACTTTCAACGCCGGCGGCATCCTCAGCGGTCATATCGGCAACGGCGGTGTGATTGTACTGCTGCTGCTGTACGCCTTTGGGATCGGCAAGGCGGCGCTGATGCCCATCCACCGCTGGCTGCCGGAAGCCATGGTGGCACCGACACCGGTAAGCGCCCTGCTGCACGCCGTGGCGGTGGTCAAAGCCGGGGTATTCTGCATGGTCAAGGTGCTGCTTTATGTATTTGGCGCCGATATGCTGCTGGACTGCGGCGGCAACAACATTCTGGTGGCGTTGGCGGCGTTCACCATCATCGCCGCCTCCCTCATCGCCCTTAAACAGGATAATCTGAAACGCCGTCTGGCCTATTCCACTGTCAGCCAGCTGTCGTATATCACCATGGCGGCGGCGATCCTCACGCCGTTGTCGGTCAAGGGGGCGGTGTTCCACATTGCCGCCCACGCTTTTGGCAAAATCACCCTGTTTTTCGGCGCCGGTGCCATCTACACCGCCGCCCACAAAACCAAGGTGAGCGAATTGGGCGGCATCGGTCGGCGTATGCCGTGGACTATGGGGGCGTTCGCCGTGGCCTGCCTGTCCATGATCGGCCTGCCACCGGCGGCAGGGATGCTGTCCAAATGGTTCATAATGCAGGGGGCATTCGCCGCCGACAACCTGCCGGTGGTGGGCGTGCTGCTGTTGAGTACCTTGCTCAATGCCAGCTATTTTGTCCCCATTGTCTATACAGCGTTCTTCAAACCGGACACCACCAACCACCGCCACGGCGAAGCGCCCTGGCCCATGGTGGTGGCCTTGTGTGCCACGGCACTGCTGACAGTGGCATTGTTTATCTGGCCGCAGATACCCCTTAACCTGGCGGCACAACTACCTGTGAAGGGGGGATAAATGGACAACAGAGTTCCGCGCAAACCGGTAATTTTCTGCGCAGTGGCAACGGCACTGCTGGTACTGGCCGATCTGCTGCCCTACCACCACGAAGGACCGCACCTGCCATCATTGTATATCGGCATCAGCTTTATCGGCTGTGGGGCGCTGATTCTGCTGGCGATAATTATCGGCTGGCTGGTCGGCAGGCGGGAGGATTTCTATGAGCGTTGATCTGCTGCTTAGCCCCGGCTTTATCATTATCGGCGCGGCTGTACTGTTGTGTCTGCCAACGGCGCGCTGGCGCAAAATCGTCGTTGGCGTTGCACCGCTGCTGGCGCTGCTGCGGTTGTGGGCGCTGCCCACCGGCAGCCACGGCACAGTGGCGGTTGCCACATTCAATCTCGATCTGCTCCATGTAACCGCCACCGGAAGACTGTTTGCCAGCGCCTTTCTGCTGGCGGTGTGGCTGGGCGGCATGTTTGCCGCCGCCAGTGCCAGCCGCCGCGAGCTGATCAGTGCCTACGTTTACGCCGGTAGCGCCATCAGCGTAACCCTGTGTGGCGATCTCATCACCCTGTTTCTGTTCTGGGAAGCAATGGCGGTAACATCGGCGGTAGTTATCTGGTCAGCGCGGACCCGCGCCGCCTGGAGCGCCGGAATGCGCTATCTGTTAATACACCTGTTTGGCGGAGTTATACTGCTGGCCGGTATCGCCTTGTGGTACAGCACCGGGGGATCCTTGCAACTGGGCGTACTCCAACGGCCATCTCTGGGCTACTGGCTTATCATGGCCGGTTTTCTCGTCAACACCGGAGCGCCGCCACTATCGTTCTGGATTGCCGACGCCTACCCGCAGGCCAGCCCCACCGGCATGGTGTTTCTGGCGGCGTTCACCACCAAAACCGCCGTTTATGTTCTTATCAGCTATTTTGCCGGTGCCGACATACTGATACCCATCGGTCTGTACATGGCAATTTATGGCGCGCTCTACGCTCTGCGTGAAGATAACGTCCGCCGCATTCTCGCTTACAGTATTGTCAATCAGGTCGGGTTCATGGTCGCTGCCGTCGGCATCGGCGGCGAGATGGCGATAAACGGCGCCACCGCTCACGCTTTTGCCCACATCATGTACAAAACGGTACTGCTGATGGGCGCCGGTAGTGTAATGCTCAGCACCGGCGAACAGCGAGGCAGCGCCCTGGGTGGCCTGGCCCGGCGCATGCCATGGACCAGCGCCTGTGTACTCATCGGTGCCGCGGCCAGCATGGGAGTGCCGCTGACATCCAGCTTTGTCACCAAATCCCTCATACTGGAGGCGGCGGCGGAACACCACCTGAGCATGGTATGGCTGACGTTGATTATCTGCTCCGCCGCAGTGGTCTTTAATGCCGGAGTACGCTTCCCCTATCTTACCCTGTTTCAGCCGCAGCAGTCCGAAGCGGTGGAACACGGTCACGACCCCGGCACCTTGAGCCGCGTCGCCATGATGCTGACAGCGGCAATATGCTTACTGGTTGGTCTGTTTCCCGGCTATTTCTACACCCTGCTGCCTTACCCCAGCAATTACCATCCCTACAACGTCGCCCATATTCTGGAGCAACTGCAACTGCTTCTACCGGCGGCATTGCTGTTTTTCATCTCCCTGCCTCTGACCACCCCTGTCGGCCAGATACAACTGGACACCGACTGGCTTCTACGTCGGCCATTGCTGGCAATGTGGCACAACGGCATCATGCGGCTGCTGGCGCTGGGCCTGCGCAGTCGCGATTATGCTGTCGCGTCGCTGGTGCGCGGCTACACGTTGCTGTTCCACTACCATGGTCCACGCGGCATCCTCGCTCGCTCCTGGCCCACCGGCAGTATTGCCCTGTGGGTAGCACTTATGCTGGTGAGCTATGTAATTCTGTTCACCCTGCGCAGCATGGATATGGCTACCTTTATCAAGCTCTATCTGCACGGTTGAACCAGACCATAAAAAAACGCGGGATATCGCGTTATTTCACCGCGTCCCGCGTTTCTTCCCCCTACCACAAAACAGGAAGTTGAACCGAAGTTCAACTTCCTGTCAAACGTTCAACTCAGTATTTGAGGATCACACTGTCCAGACTACGCTTGGGCAGATGATAGTTACCCTCCTCGTCATGCCAACCGTAGCCGTCACTACCCGGCTCCTGCGGCTCGAGAATGATTTTTTCGCCCGGCTTGCCGATGGCAATTACCAGCAAAATCTCATAGCGGGTAGGCAGGTCCAGCGCTTCGCGCAATTTGCGCCGCTGCACCTTGGCGGCAATACAACCGCCCAAGCCCATGTTGGTGGCACCAAGCAGAATCGACTGGGCAACAATGCCCTGATCAGCCACGTAACTGCTACACACCGTTTTATCGCCCAGCACAATAATATAGCCGGTGGGCTTGACTCCTTTGATGGGCCCGCCCCAACCACGCAAATAGCCCTGCCACGACAGCGTATCGAAAATCGCCTCGTTACGCTCAGCCTCGCAGGAGATAAGGTAACGCATGGGCTGCATATTCATATTGCTGGTAGAAGGAGCCAGGCGAGCGTAATCCACCAGCTCGCGCAGCACCTCTTCAGTTACCCGCTCCGATTCAACGAAATAATGGTAATTACGCGTTTTTTCGATGAGTTTTTTAAAATCGTACTGGCTGAAATCGTTATTACACATAACGCTATCCTCTCTTTACCAGCTGGTATACCTCATGCGCCATTTTAATGGCACTAAAGAAAATGTGATCGCATTGTTACATCAACAATGCCTGCCCCCGACAACAACCCCGGCTGGTACGGTAAGCCTTGACGGTGGCAACACCACAACGATAGGTTAAAAATAGAATAGCGTTTGCCTAAGCACTTGGCAACACCTTTTATTTCTTTTAGGCAATTTTTTCTTTAATATAACTACTGAGCCATACAGCAGCAACAGCGATCGCCGCCCAATAGAAATACATAACCCACTAAGAAACAAGGAAAAATATACAGATTTTAAAGCTGGGACATTCTGTCGCCACATCAAAAACAACGGCAGTCATTAATATATTAAATTTCTACAATATTACATACAGACAGATACGGCATGCCATCAACGCCACAACATACATTTAATAACACGCAAATAAAACCATATCTCTCGATAGCAGAGAATTGAATTTTACGAAAACATCGCCTGATAATCACAATTTTTTAATATAAATTTTACTCAAAATAAACACCTACCCACCCTAAGCGCAAAACAACACGCCACCACCGCAAACCAATCCAGCACGAGAGGCACAGCGAGCCTTGTTACGGCTGATTGCGGGGTTTACATCACAAGCTGGACCAAATTTACCCTTGTCGTAGATACTAAAAGTGCAACAGTCGGTACAACTGACAACATTAAGCCCTACACCAAAAGCATATTACCCAAGCCAAAAAAACAAAAAAGCCCTTACAGCAATAAAGCTATAAGGGCTTGAATTTGTTGGCTCCCCGAGCAAGACTCGAACTTGCGACAGGGTGATTAACAGTCACCTGCTCTACCAACTGAGCTATCGGGGATCAGTGGTTACAACGGTGGCGAATATACTGGTTCGCCGGTTTGTTGTCAACATCTATTTTGGCTTATCGCGTCCCTTTTTTCAGATCCATCAGCACCAGCTTTGCGATGGCTTTCAGGGTTTCGAACACCCCTACTCCACTCATGGCGCAAGCCTTGAATTCCGGCACCTTGGTAGGGTTAAGAAACCGCCGCAGTTCCTCAATGGGGCTGATATTGGGCAGATCCTGCTTGTTGTACTGAATGACAAATGGCAGCTTGTAGAGATCGTAACCCTGCTCCTCCAGATTCTCTTTGAGATTCTCCAGGCTTTCAATATTGGCATCCATCCGCTCTTCCTGCGAGTCGGCGACAAATACGATTCCATCAACCCCCTTGAGTATCAATTTACGCGAGGCATCGTAAAACACCTGCCCTGGCACCGTGTACAAATGAAAGCGGGTTTTGAAACCACGTACTTCTCCCAGAGCCAGAGGGAGAAAATCGAAAAATAAAGTCCGCTCCGATTCGGTGGCCAAAGAGATCATCTTGCCTTTGGATTCGTTGGCAGTCTTTTGATAAATGTATTGCAAATTAGTGGTCTTGCCACACAGGCCCGGGCCGTAATAGACAATTTTGCAATTTATTTCACGTGACGCATAGTTAATAAAAGACATGGCGGCAATCCTTAGCTGAACAGGTTATCGATATCGTCATCAGTTATCTCGGCGAATGGATTCGCCCGCCCCGGCATGCCATCCTGGGCGTTCTCCTTGGCACTGATTTCATCAAAAATCGTCGTCAGGGTGTTGCTGGCCTTTTTAACCCGCAACCGCACCAGCCCCAGTGAGCTGCGCTGGTCAAAGATAACGACAAGAATAACCCGACTGCCTACTATTGAGATATGAATGTTGTCTTTTTCCCCTTCGTGAAACTGAATGGCGAATTCTTTTTCGCCGATGAGCTTTGCCAATCCGCCAGTGGCGGCGATGTTGCCCGCAGTGAGAGAAGCCAGACTGGTGGCATCGATTTCAGCTACGTTGCCTGTGGACGCGATCATCTGACCGTTCTTGTCTATCAGGTAAATTGACTTCGCGTTCGAAGCTTTTAACAGGTTATCGATAACCTCTTTAACCTTTTCAGCTTCCTCATCGTAGAGGACAAAGGTTGTCTGTGTGTTGAGCATTTACAATCTCCCGCGAAACTATTGGATTGGCACAGAGAACTAAGCATCTTACCTTATAGCACTTTGCGCTTGTTTTATGCAAGAAATTCCAATTTTTACCGCTGTCTGCAACAAACCTACCGTTGCACAATTACAAAGGCTCCCGCACCTTACGGTACGGGAGCCTGTTACTAAATAGCAATTGAAATGCAAGTATGCAGTTTATTTGCCGCAGTCGGGATCCATAGCGGCCAGTTTCTTATACAGATCGTAGCGTGCCGCAGTCTCCTTGGTTACCTGCTCCATAAGCTTGCCGGCGATCTCCGGCTGCAGCTTTTTGAGTACACGGAAACGGTTTTCGCCGTAGGCGTACTCTTCGTAAGGAATGCTGGGATCCTTGCTGTCGAGTTGCAGGGGATTCTTGCCCTGCTCGGCCAGACGGGGATCGTAGCGATACAGCGGCCAGTGACCGGAAGCCACCGCTTTTTTACACTCGTCTACGGCGGTGGTCATATTGATGCCGTGGGCGATGCAGTGGCTGTAGGCAATAATGATGGACGGGCCATCGTAGGCCTCGGCTTCAAGGAACGCCTTGACGCACTGCGCTGGATTGGCTAGGGAGACCTTGGCCACATAGATGGTGCCGTAGGTCATGCTGAGCATACCCAGGTCTTTCTTGCCCATCCGCTTGCCGCCAGCGGCAAACTGCGCTACGGCGCCCAGTGGTGTCGCTTTGGAAGCCTGACCGCCGGTGTTGGAATATACTTCTGTATCAAGTACCAGGGCGTTGATATTCTCGCCGGAGGCGAGTACATGGTCAAGGCCGCCGTAGCCGATATCATAGGCCCAGCCGTCACCACCGACAATCCATACCGCTTTCTTCACCAGATAGTCGGCCACGCTCAGCAGTTGCTTGGAGTTCTCATCCGGGCACTGCGCCAGACCTTCCTTAAGCTTGGCTACCCGCTTGCGCTGGGCTTCGATACCATCCTGAGTGCTCTGGTCAGCGTCCTGAATCTGCTTAATCAGCTCAGCGTACTCGGAACCGGCCTTGCACAGATGCTCAGCAGCGTTGGCCAGCAGCTCATAGGCATACTCGGTAAACTTGTCTACCGCCAGACGCATACCGAAACCAAACTCGGCGTTATCTTCAAACAGGGAGTTATTCCACGCCGGGCCGAGACCGTCTTTACGCGTTGTCCACGGTGTGGTGGGCAGGTTGCCGCCGTAGATAGAGGAGCAACCGGTGGCGTTGGCGATAAGGGCGCGATCGCCGAACAACTGCGACAGCAGTTTGACAAACGGAGTCTCACCACAACCGGCACAAGCGCCGGAGAACTCAAACATGGGCGGCAGCAGCTGGCTGCCTTTGAGGGTGGAGCGTTTGAACAGGCTCTCGTCGGTATCGGGCAGGGTGAGATAGAAATTCCAGTTTTCCACCTCGGTGGCACGCAGCGGCGCCTGGAATTGCATATTGATGGCGCGCTTGTTCTCGTCTTTTTTACTCTTGGCCGGGCAGTTATGCACACAGGCACCGCAGCCGGTACAATCTTCCGGCGCTACCTGCAGAGTGAACTTCTTGCCAGCCATATCCTTACCCTTGGCATCGATGGACTTGAACGTCGCCGGAGCGCCATCGAGGCAGGCGGGATCGTAAACGGTCATGCGAATCGCCGCATGCGGGCAGACAAAAGAGCAGATACCACATTGGGCGCACAGCTCCGGTTCCCACACTGGAATATTAACCGCGATATTGCGCTTCTCGTACTTGGCGGTGCCGGTGGGGAAGGTACCGTCAGCCGGCATGGCCGAAATGGGCAGTTTGTCGCCTTTGCCCTCAATGAGGGGGCCGGTGGTATTTTTGATGAAATCGGGCGCGTCGCCCTTGATGGCGGGCTGAATGCGCAGAGTGCTGTTAACCGGGCCGGGAGTTACCTCGTATATTTCATCCAGCGCGCGGTCTACAGCTTGCTTGTTCATGTTGACCACTTTTTCGCCCGCCTTGCCGTAAGACTTGACAATGGCGTTCTTGATTTCGGCGATGGCGGTATCCAACGGAATGATGTCGGAGATTTTGAAAAACGCCGTCTGCATGATTACGTTGATACGGGGACCGAGACCGATCTCTTCACCCAGACGTACACCGTCGATGACGTAGAATTTAAGCTCGTTGTCAACAATGTGCTGCTGCACCTCTTTGGGAATTTTCTCCCATACTTCATCCTTGCCGTAGGGGCTGTTGAGGAGGAAGGTGCCGCCTTTCTTGATATTGGCCAGCACATCGTACTTCTCCAGGAACGAGAAGTTATGGCAGGCAATAAAATCGGCACTGCTGATGAGATACGGTGACTTGATGGGATTCTTGCCGAAACGCAGATGGCTGGTGGTCATGCTGCCAGCCTTCTTGGAATCGTAGACAAAGTATGCCTGCACCTTGTTGTCGGTGGTTTCACCGATAATCTTGATGGAGTTCTTGTTGGCACCAACGGTACCGTCGGAACCGAGACCGTAGAACATGGCGGCGTAGCAGTCGGACGGCACGGTGAAGCTAGGATCAAACGGCAGACTGTTGCCGAGGATATCATCCTCAATACCAACAACAAAGTGGTTCTTGGGCTTGTCCTGCTGCATGTTGTCGAACACCGCCTGTGCCATGGCCGGGCTAAACTCAAAAGAGCCGAGACCGAAACGGCCACCAACCACACGCGGATAAGACTTGATATTGCCAAAACCCTCTTCCATCGCTTCGCCAATAGCGGTACGCACCGCCTGATACAGGGGCTCGCCGATGGAGCCGGGCTCTTTGGTGCGGTCGAGAACCGTGACGTTTTTAACCGTAGCCGGCATGGCCTCGGCAAACATCTTGATGGGGAACGGCATAAACAGACGCACTTTAAGCAAGCCAACCTTCTTGCCCTGGGATACCTGGTACTCCACCAGCTCCTCTACGGTATCAGCGCCGGAACCCATAACCACAACAACATCCTCGGCGTCTGGTGCACCGACATAATCAACCAGATGATACTGACGGCCCACCAGCTTGGCCAGTTTGTCCATCTCGGCCTGAAGCACATCCAGCACCGGCTCGTAGAACCTGGTTACCGTCTCGCGGCCATGGAAGTACACATCGGGGTTCTGGGCGGTACCACGCAGTACCGGACGATCGGGAGACAACCCGCGCATTCTGTGCTCACGCACCAGGTCATCATCGATCATGGCACGCATATCGTCCATGCTCAGCTCTTCAACCTTCTGAACCTCATGCGAGGTGCGGAAACCGTCGAAGTAGTGCAAAAACGGAATACGGGTGCGCAGGGTAGCGGCCTGGGCCAGCAAGGCAAAATCCATTACCTCCTGCACTGTGTTGGAGCACAGCATGGCCCAACCGCAGGCGCGGCAGGACATAACGTCGGAATGATCGCCAAATATGGACAGCGCCTGTGCGCTGATGGCACGCGCCGACACATGGAACACGGTAGATGTCAATTCGCCGGCGATCTTGTACATATTGGGAATCATCAACAACAACCCTTGCGAAGCGGTAAATGTTGTTGTAAGCGCACCGGCCTGCAGCGAACCGTGCACAGCACCGGCAGCTCCACCTTCTGCTTGCATTTCGGCCACACGGGGGATAGTCCCCCAGATATTTTTCTCACCGGCAGCACTTTTGGCATCAGCAATTTCGCCCATTACCGACGAGGGGGTAATGGGATAGATAGCAATAACCTCGTTGGTCGCATGAGCTACATGCGCCGCTGCGGTATTACCATCAATGTTGACCATCTTACGCGACATTGTGTTCCTCCTTTTAAGTAGTTAAAACCCGGCCAATTACATCAATCAGCTAAGGAAAGAGATAAAACTGAAGCAACCGCATCAGACATCGCGCCTGCCAGTTATGGCATGGCTTACCGTCGCTTCGTCGATATATTCCAGATCGCTGCCCATGGGGATGCCGTGAGCCAGCCTGGTTACCTTTACCCCGGTGGCCTGCAACACCTTGCTCAGATATAGCGCCGTCGCCTCCCCCTCCATGGTAAAGTTGGTGGCAATGATCACCTCCAGAATCCCGCCCCGCTGTACCCGCTCCAGCAACGACGCGATTTTGATATCCTCGGGACCAACACCATCAAGAGGCGACAACACCCCATGCAAAACATGGTATCTCCCGCGATAAACATGGCCGCGCTCAATGGCCATCAGATCCTGCGGCTGCTCCACCACACAGATCATGGTATCGTCACGGTCAACAGCGGTGCAATAACAGCACGGATCCTGCTCAGTAACGTGGAAACAGCGCGAACACAGACCGACACGCTGCTTCACGGCGCTGACGGCGTCTATCAGTGCCTGGGCATCAGCCTGCGGCTGCTGCAACACATGGAACGCCAACCGGGTCGCCGTCTTGCGCCCGATACCGGGAAACTTGCACAACTCATCAACTAAACTGGTTAGTGAGGGAATAGACTTTAGCATGGTGTTCTCCGAAATTACAACTATTTAGAAAAGTGTTCTACTTTTTTCAGCTAATTGATAATTTTTTTCAGTGCCAATAAAATGACTTTGGCCACGTTGTTAAAAAATTATTCTCGCTAAAAAAATTCTTTATTATGGCGAAATAAATAGCAAAAAGCCATCGCCGCCCCTAGGGCGACGATGGCTTAAGCATCACACAAATTCAACAAAATTATTTTTTTCTAAAACAGCCCCGGAATATTCATTCCGCCAGTCAATTTTGCCATCTCCTGCTGCATCATCTCCTGGCTGCGCCCGATGGCGTCATTGATGGCAACCATGATCAGATCCTGCAGCATCTCCACATCGTCACTATCAACAACACCGGGATCGATTTTTATCGACAGCACTTGCTGCTTGCCATTAACCACGGCAGTCACCATGCCACCACCGGCGCTGGCTTCCACCTCACGCTGTTCCATCTCCTCCTGAATGCGCATCATCTTCTGCTGCATCTGCTGCGCCTGTTTCATCATGTTACCCAGACCTTTTGCCATCGACTGTACCCCTCCTGCGATTTGTTGATTTACCTGTCAGATTGTAAAAAACCATCAGCGCAGCCAGTGCGACTGCTGAAACATTTTGCCACCGTAGCAATTCTCTATCGAGCAAAGTGGCGGCGGTTACACATAACCCTTATCCAACGGGATAACCTCTACCACCTGGCCGGAAAATATCTCCACCGCCCTGTTTACCAACGGGTGCGCCAGAGCATCCGCACGCAAACGGCGTTCACGGTCGGTCTCCTGTTTTTTTTTAGCCGCCACCAGAGATAACGGCGCTTTTTTGCTCCCCTGCAACGCCTCCAGTTGCAGTTGCATCGGCTGCCCGAAAAACTGCCGCGCAGCTTCGTTCAGGCGCTCGATGGTGTTTTTGTCACTCAACTGGCGCAGATGAAAAGAACCAGGCGCAAAACCGATTTTTAACAGGGGCGGAGCTAGTTCGAGCAAACTGCCGTACTCCAACACAGCTCCCACCCGGGGCATACCGCTCTGTACGTGCACAACAAAATCACGCCACTGCTGCTGATCGTCAACAGCAGAATCCGCCACCGCCGTAGCAACTTCCGGCGCTGGTGCCAGCTGCGACGTACTTTTTGCCGCCGCTGGCGGCGCCGTATCTGACTGCGGTGGCGGCGCGGGACACGGAAACGCTGTATCGCCTGCCACACTGTCGGCATGAGCCGCCGCCGTTCCCGCCGCAGCAACCGGTGGCAAGCCGGTTTGAAGATCTTCAAGTTTTCCGATCAGTTCGGCAATATCACGTCCCGGTGGCAAAGTCGCCGCCCTGACAAGCGTCATCTCCACCAGCAAGCGTGGAAAGGTGGCATGGGCAAGATCCTGGCCGGTTTTCAGCAACATGGTCAGCAACCGCTGCCAGTCATCCTGGCTGGCCAACTGCCCCAGAGAACGGCAGGCCGTCACATCTTCCTCAAACAGCCCCAGCACTTCGCGTGGATCGGCAACAACGCCACACAAAATAATGCGGCGCACCATCTCCACCAGCTGGTGGCAGAACTGGCGGAACGAATAGCCGAGATCATCAACTTGCTGTACAAGTTCCAGAACTTTGGTGCAATCCCGCTCCATACATGCCGACAAAACATCCAGCAACAGGCACTGATCCACCAGTCCCAGCAGACGTTGCACATCCTCGTCAGCGACATTTTCACCACAAAAAGCGACAATCTGATCCAAAGTTGACAGGCAGTCTCGCATGCTGCCACCACCTCGCTGCGCCAGCATGGTCAGCGCGCGTTCGGAAACAGCAATATTTTCCGCCTCAACGATGCGGCGCAACTGCGCTACAACCTTGGGCGTCGGAATCTTGTTGAAATCAAAGCGCTGACAGCGCGACAAAATAGTAACCGGAATTTTATGTGGTTCGGTGGTAGCAAAAATAAATTTCACATGCTCCGGCGGTTCCTCAAGAGTTTTCAGCAACGCATTAAACGCACTGACGGACAACATATGAACTTCGTCGATGATATATATCTTGCAACGCAGTTGCGTCGGCAGATAACGCAAGGTCTCACGCAAATCGCGAATATCGTCAACACCGTTGTTGGAAGCGCCGTCAATCTCAAACACGTCGACACTGGTGCCAGCCGTGATCTGCCTGCAGGCACTGCAATTATTGCACGGCTCCACACCATCGGGTTGTTCACAGGTGAGTGCCTTGGCCAAAATCCGTGCCGCTGACGTTTTGCCAACCCCGCGGGCACCGGTAAACAAAAAGGCATGATGCACCCGACCACTGGTGATGGCATTGGCCAGGGTGCGGCTGACATGTTCCTGCCCCACTAGATCGGCAAAACATTGTGGACGCCACTTGCGCGCTAACACCAGATAGGACATACAGTTTTCGCTCCTACGGGCAAATCGTTACCAGATCCAGGACGGACAAACAAGCCAGACGGCAGTATGAAAGCAAACAGGACAAAAATCAACGTGGAATGGTACAGAAGATACACAGTTGCCGCCACAAGTGGCAGCCAGGCTTCCCCGCGGCACACCGACTGCACCACTACCGCTGCTCCCTTCCGGGCCTGACGGGGTTCGCGGCCGTCCGTTGCGCGGGACCTGGCCGCCGCTTGTAGCGGCAACTTGGCAAAACTGAAAATTGCGCAGAGGGAGATCCCCCCACTTTGTCGCTGGCATCACGCCAGCTCCGGCGTCGGCTCCCCTACGCTTCGAATCCCCCCCACTGGGGAGATTGCTAAACT
>JAMOOS010000008.1 GCA_027065245.1 Desulfuromonadaceae bacterium
CAGAAAGTAAAGTTTACATAATATATATTATGCGACATATTGTGCGTAGTTTTTGTGTCGTTTGCTATACTATGCCGTGGGAATTTATGCTAGATTCAATAGAGAGCAACGGTGTAGGTAAAAGGGAAAAATGCCGGTTGGCATAAAACCAGGTGAGATCATTATGAATCGAGATGAAGTGCTGAAGGTGGTTCTTGGCTCTGACGAGCTGCCAACCCTGTCTACAGTGGCCTCGCGGCTTATTTCTATAACGGCTGAGGAAGATACCACCATCGGTGATATATCCAATCTCATTTCCAAGGACATCTCACTATCGGCCAAGATTCTCAAAGTGGTTAATTCATCGTTCTACAGCTTCCCTCAGCAGATTGGCTCCATTCATCAGGCGGCGTCAATTCTTGGCACCAATGCTGTACGCAGTCTGGTGCTGTCTTTTTCGTTTCTAAAGCCGGATCAGCAGTCGAAAGATGGTTTTGACTACGCTACCTTCTGGGAAAAATCACTATTTGAAGCGGTGGCCGCGCGCATGCTGATGACTGCCATCGCTGCCGAGGATTCGGAGGAAGGTTTTGTCGCCGGGTTGCTGCAGAATCTCGGTGTCCTTATTCTGGCACGTACCTTTGCCGACAAATACGTTGAAGTTGATGCCAAAATTGCCGACGAAGATGTGGATCGCTGCTATGCCGAGAAAACGATTATCGGCGCGGACCATCCGTTTATCGGCAGTGAAGTGGTAAAAAACTGGGGTTTTCCCGAAAGCCTGATTTTACCCATCTGCTATCATCACGAACCACACAAACTCAAGCACAGCGATACAAAACTAAAGCAGATAACCGACGCAGTTGCTTTATCCGGCATACTTTCTACAGTTTATCAATCGAAAACGCCGGATAAGGTTGTCACTCGCTTTAAGACTCAAGCCAAGCGTCGTCTGCAGATAACTAATGATAAACTGGACGATTTTCTTGAACGGGTACATACAGAAGTAAAAGAAACAGCCAAGTTTTTTGATCTTAAAATAAAAAATCAGAAATCTGTAGCTGAAGTATTGCAGATTGCCAACGCCGAGCTGAGTATTCTCAATTTAAGCTACGAACAGATGAACCGTGCTCTGGTGGAAAAAACGGTGCAGTTGGAAATACTCACCGCCGAGCTGGAGAAAAAAAATCGGATACTGGAAAAACTGGCCAATATAGATGGCCTTACTGAGGCATATAACCACCGGTATTTTCAGGGGTTTTTGAGTTCGGAAATCAAACGTGGTGAGCGCAACGATTATCCCATCAGTGTAGTGATGATCGATATAGACAACTTTAAAAAATTCAACGACAGCTACGGCCATCAGGTAGGTGATTATATTCTTAAGGAATTTGCTACCGTGGCGCGCGAGATGGTGCGCGAGTACGATATGTTTGCCCGCTACGGCGGAGAGGAGTTTGTGCTGGTGTTGCCGGAAACAAAAAGCAGCGACGCCGAAAAAATAGCCGAGAAACTGCGCGCTAAAATCGCTGAACACACCTTCAAACACGAGATGGAAAGCTACCACATCACTGCCAGTTTCGGTGTGGCCGACATCCACCCGGCCAAGGATAAATTCGGCAAAAACGAACTCATCGCCTACGCTGACGAAGCGCTGTACACAGCCAAAAAGAAAGGGCGTAACCGGGTATGCGTGTACAGCGGCAAAAAACGCTGGTTTTCCCGCTGATCTACCGTGTCAGATTGCCGCCGGGCCGCAGTCATAAATGCTGTGTTCGCGCAAAAACGCACCGAACTGCTTGTCTGTCTCAACAATATGATCCAGCAGCCATTTGCGCAAGAATCCCATTATTTCTGGTGACAAGCCGGTTTCTCCAGATTGTATCTTGTCGCGATATTCGCCTATTTTATTTTTGAGAACTATGTGCTCTTCTTTGTGTTCAGCCATCTGCGGGTACTGGTGCTTTTTCATAAACACTTCTTCGTGATCAAAGTGCTTTACCGTATACTCCACCAGAATATCCAGCAGATCATGCAGCACTTCATCCGCCCTCTTCTGTCGTAACGCCTCGTGCAGATCATTTATCACCTGCACCAGAGTGTGGTGCTCATCATCAAAGGTGCCAACGCCTATTTCGTAACACGATTTCCATGCAATAACAGTCATGTCGGTTTCTCCTGAGGCATCAGAACAAAAACGGGATAAACATGCGCGTGTGTTGCATATAGGCCGTGTAAGCGGTGCCGAAAAATTCTATATTTTCCAACTCTTCTCGCCTGGCGGTAAACATCAGCGCCATAACTGCCACCGCCATGAACAAAGTGCTGAAAATATCGATGTTTTTACACCACGCTCCCAATGCGAGAAACAACAACGAGGCATACATGGGATGACGGATATAACGATACACACCGCTGTTTACCAAAGTGCTGGTATTTTCAAATGCCATGTTAGCCGGGTGCTGGTCACGCTCTACCCTGCCCCCTTCTCTGGCCAACACCACCAGTCCGTGCAACACAAGAGCCACAGACAATACAAGCAACAACCACGAAAGGCACTGCAGTGGCGCAAACGGCTGAACAAACCAGTGTGGCTGATTATACAGCACCAGCGCGGCAATACTTTCAAAGGCAAAAAAGCGATAAAAACCGTGGCAATCGCGCAGGCGCAGCGCTTTGCGCGATATATACACCAACAACAGCGATGCCACAAAAAAAACAACTAAACGGGTAAATACAGACATTCAACTACCCAATACGCGCTCATCAGTAACGATCAAATTTGCGTACCGAAAACGTCAGCAACGCCCAACCGGCGATAAACGAGCAACCGCCCACCGGCGTAGCAAACCGCAGCCACTGCCAACCGCTTATCACCATAACGTACAAACTGCCACTAAACAGTATAATTCCCAGCAGCAACAGCAAGCCGGCAGTGCGGATGCTGCGCACCTGCGGCCACAGTTTTACCAGTAACGCAATCAATATCAGCGCCATGGCGTGGTACATCTGATAGGTAGTAGCTTTATGCCAGGTTGCCAGCAACTGAGCAGCGCCACTTTTATCTGCCAGCACATGAGCGCCATAGGCTCCCAAAACCACCGACATCAGGGCGTTTACGCTACCCAGCACAACAAATATTTTCATAAGTCGTCTCTCGCTATCGTGTCAGAGCGCGCAACGTAACAACGCCTTGTTTGGCAGCATGAATGTTCCGACTCCAGCGGCCGGTATCCAGATTTATATCGATATTGTAATCGAATTGTTGCTGCTCATCACCGGCAATATCGGCCAGCAATTGTAGTGTTGCGGCCATATCTGCCTTAAAATGGATGGTAAAGTCAACCTGACTGTATGGTTCTACCAGTGGCAGATTGTTACCGGCACCGGTAATTATCTCGTGGTTTTCTATTGTCATGGTGTAGGATACACCGCGCAACCGCACAGGACTGGCAGCGGGATTTATTACGCGCACATTTATATCAAACTCCGGGGCGATACCTCTACTTGGAATAATTTTAACCGCCGTTATCCGCACCTGCGGCCGGTTGCCACCCAAGCCGATAACAGCGCAGCCGCTGCAGCAAAAAGAAAGTATTAAAGTTATAATGATCAGATGTCGATGAGCCATGTGAGGTTGTGTCCTTTTTTTCTGCCCATTCTAGCACAAAATGTGCAACCCTGCCCGCGAAAGGAGTGCCGCCATGATCAACTCAGTCCCCTCCTCCACTCTGGAAAGCTTCAAAGTTGAGGCTCGTCAACTGCTTACCGAGGCCATAGCCAACAATCAGCAACAGCAGACCAGTGGCGGTAATGTGGTAGATGTGCTGACACTGGGAAATCAGCCTGTAGATGCCGGCACCTATACCGCTGCCGCCGCCGGTGCTGATTCTGCCGGTGATATTCTCACCAACGCCTACAAGCAACTGCGTGAGATGTTTGCCAATACCCTGCACGAACAAGGCATTGCCACCAAGGTTGCTACCGGCAACGGCGAGATAGATCTGGAAACCCTTACGCCGGAAGACGCCCAAGCGCTTATCGCCGACGACGGTTATTTCGGTGTAGATAATACCGCCAAACGGATTTTCGACTTTGCCACCGGCCTTGCCGGCGACGACCCCAGCCGGGTTAGCGCCATAATTGACGGTATCAAGGACGGCTTTGCCGATGCTGAACAAGCATGGGGCGGCGCCCTGCCCGACATCAGCTACGCCACCAGAGATTCGTTGCAGGAGATGCTGAAGGAGTGGAGCGGACAGGACATTGACCTAGCCGGATAGCGTAACTGACAACAGAAGATGTTGCTCGACGCGCCGCAGGGGAAGCTGCACCCCCACCGCCTACCCGCTGCGGCGCTTTATTGTTTTCAAAACCAGGAAGCCGCAGCTAACTCCATCTGGCGTTTCTCACTGAGCCCGTTACAGTAGTCGATCATGCCACGCAGGGAATTTGCCATAAAATAATCTTCGCGCGCCCGGATATCCTCCGGCAATTGGTTAATATTGGCAAACACCTCATCGTGATCCAGCAACCAGGCTCTTATCTCCTTTTCGCGCTGTGGCGATGCCACCGTGCGACTAAGCGCCACCGCCTGCAGCCACAACAGCAACTGGCGGCGGCCAATACGCAAATATTCCAGCGCCGGTTGCACCAGACCATGGTGGGCAATGACCATAAATTCCGGTT
>JAMOOS010000009.1 GCA_027065245.1 Desulfuromonadaceae bacterium
ATGAGTGTATCGCCCGTTATCCATCCAGTGGTGAGATCAATCGCCAATTGCCCGACCCGGCCCAGGCACTATCGGCGCTGGAATGCCACTACACCAGCGCCGCCATTGCCATCGACCACACCGATGGTCTGAGCATGGAATTTGCCGATTGGCGTTTTAACCTGCGCAGTTCCAACACCGAGCCGGTGGTGCGTCTCAATGTGGAAAGCCGCGGCGATATCCAGTTGATGGAGAATAAAACTGCTGAAATTCTGGCACTGCTGGAGCAGCAGGATTAGCAGCGACAACGCGCTGCTTACAGTAGCGCGGACGCGGTGGCGCCAATGCCGCGGCGATAAAATTGCCATGTCGGCATGGTCAAGGCGGGGTGGTGGTGTTATTATTCGTGGTGCCTGAAAATTTTCATTTCCGGGGTAGCCTGTGACCACAAATTTCCGTTCCATTGTTCTTGCTTCTACCAGTCCATACCGCCGGGCGTTGCTGGCGCAGTTGGGGGTGGATTTTACTGCTGTGGCGCCTGATTACGATGAGGTGATCGAGCAGAATATCGCGCCGCAGCTGCTGGTAAAGCACCTCGCTCTGCACAAAGCGCTGAGTGTGCGCGGCGATTTTCCCGACGCGGTGATAATCGGTTCTGACCAAGTGTTTGTCGATGGTCGGGGGATGATCATGGGCAAACCGGGTAGTGCGGCGGCGGCACGGCGGCAGTTGCAGGCCATGGCCGGGCACAGTCATACGTTTTATACCGGGTTGGCGGTGGTGGATGATCGCAGTGATATGGCTCTGTGTGATTACGTAACTTTTGAGGTTACGTTGCGTCAGCTCACCGCACAGCAGATTGCTTGCTATGTGGAGCGGGAGCAACCTCTGGGCTGTGCCGGTTCGTTCAAGATTGAGGCGCTGGGTATCGCCCTGATGGAAAAGATGTCCGGCGATGATTACACCAGTCTTATCGGTTTGCCGCTCATCCGTCTTACGGAGATGCTGGAGCAGTGCGGTATAGACGTTCTCACAGCGGCACCGCCGTAAGGCGTGCGCCACCTTCCGAAATAACCTGAATAACAACCCTAGCTGCACAACAGAAAGACGTTACCTGAATGCATCATGCCGATTTTGTCCATTTACATCTACACAGCCAGTACAGCCTGCTCGATGGCGCGATAAAAATTCCCGACCTGCTCGACCGGGTGCGCGAATACAAAATGCCCGCCGTGGCCATAACCGATCACGGCAATATGTTTGGCGCCATGGAGTTTTATACCAAAGCGGTGGCTGCCGGGGTCAAGCCGATTATCGGCTGCGAGGTGTATGTGGCGCCCGGGTCGCGCACGGAGAAAAAAAACGCCAAAGGCTCTTCAGAGGCTTCCTACCATCTGGTGTTGCTGTGTATGAACAACACCGGCTACCGCAATTTATGCCGCCTGGTTTCCATCGCCCACAGCGAGGGTTTTTACTACAAGCCGCGTGTGGATTGGGAGTTGTTGCAGCAGTACAACGAGGGGCTTATCGCCATGAGTGCCTGCCTGGGCGGCGAAATTCCCACCCTGATTAACCTTGGCCGCGACGAGGACGCAGTGGAACGGGCCCGCTTTATGGCGCAGGTGTTTGATGATAACCGTTTTTATCTGGAATTGCAGGAAAACGGCATCGACGAGCAGGCGCGGGCCAATGACGGGTTGATTGCTATTAGCTCCGAGCTTGATCTGCCTTTGGTGGCTACCAATGATTGCCATTATCTTGTCCGCGAGGATGCCTACGCCCACGAAGTGCTGCTGTGTATTCAAACCGGCAAAACCATGGACGATGACAAGCGGATGCGCTTTGCCAACGACGGTTTTTATGTGCGTACACCGCAGGAGATGGCGGAGCTGTTCGAGCATGTGCCACAGTCGCTGGCTAATACGGTGGAAATTGCCCAACGCTGTAATGTCAGTTTCAATTTTGATACCTACTACTTTCCCCAGTATGAAAAGCCGGATGGGCAGAGTCTGGAACAGGTGCTGACACAGATGGCCGAAGAGGGGCTGGCGGAGCGGCTGGAGCAGATTCGTCGGCGTAATCCATCGTTTTGTGCCGCCGATGAGGAGCGCTATCGCCAGCGGTTGCAGCGGGAGCTTAAAACCATCTTTGATATGGGCTTCCCCGGTTACTTTATCATCGTGGCCGACTTTATCAACTGGGCCAAAGATCACGGCATTCCCGTTGGGCCGGGACGGGGCAGTGCTGCCGGATCGCTGGTGGCCTATTCCATCCGTATCACCGATATCGACCCCTTACCCTATGATTTGCTTTTTGAGCGGTTTCTCAACCCGGAGCGGATCTCCATGCCGGATATCGACGTAGATTTCTGCATCTATGGTCGCGAGCAGGTTATCCATTACGTTCAGGAAAAATACGGTCATGACAAGGTGGCGCAGATAATTACTTTTGGTACCATGGGTGCCAAAGGGGTGATCAAAGATGTCGGGCGGGCGCTGAATATCCCCTATGGAGAGGTTGAAAAGCTGTCTAAACTGGTACCGGCGGTACTTAATATCACCCTTGACGAAGCCCTGAAACAGGAACCGCGCATTGCCGAACTGGCCAAAAACGATGTGCGCGTCAAGGAGTTGCTCAATATTGCCATGTGTCTTGAAGGATTGACGCGCCATGCTTCTACCCACGCCGCCGGGGTGGTGGTAACTCCCAAGCCTCTTACCGATTATCTGCCCCTGTATACCGACCAGAAAACCAAGGCGCAGGTAACCCAGTTTCCCATGAGTTATGTGGAGAAGATCGGCCTGGTCAAGTTCGATTTTCTCGGTCTGAAAACCCTCACCGTTATTGCCAACGCCCTGCGACTGGTGCGGGAGAACAAGCATGCCGATTTTGAGTTGGAAAGCCTGGCCGACGATGACGAGAAAACCTACCAGTTGCTCAGTCGCGGCGATACCACCGGCGTATTTCAGCTGGAATCGGCGGGGATGAAGGAGCTGCTGGTCAAGCTGAAGCCCAACTGTTTTGAGGATATTATTGCCGTATGTGCCCTGTACCGCCCCGGTCCTTTGGGCAGTGGCATGGTGGACGATTTTATCCTGCGCAAGCACGGCAAACAGAAGATTGTCTACGATTTTCCGCAGATGGAGCCGATTCTTAAGGATACCTACGGCGTTATTGTCTACCAGGAGCAGGTTATGCTCATCGCCCAGGTGCTGGCCAATTATTCTCTCGGCGGCGCCGATCTGCTGCGGCGTGCCATGGGCAAGAAAAAAGCCGAAGAGATGGACAAACAGAAGGAGCTGTTTCTCGCCGGGGCCAAAGAAAACAAGCTGGATTTGAAAAAAGCCGAAGCAGTGTTTGACCTGATGGCTAAATTCGCCGCCTACGGTTTTAACAAGTCGCACTCGGCCGCCTACGCTCTTATCGCTTACCACACTGCCTATCTCAAAGCCCATTTTCCGGTGGAATTTATGGCGGCGCTGCTCACCGAGGATATGGAAAACACCGACAAGGTGATAAAAAATATCGCCGAGGTACGTTCCATGGGGATTGAGGTGCTGCCGCCGGATATCAATGCCTCGCAGCGTACCTTTACCGTACACGATAATAACATCCGCTTTGGTCTTGGCGCGGTAAAAGGGGTGGGCAGCGCGGCACTGGAGTCGATTATTGCCGAGCGCGCCAACGGCGCTTACGAAAATCTCCATGATTTCTGTCAGCGTGTTGATTGCGCCAAAGTGAATAAGCGAGTGGTGGAAGCGCTGATAAAATGCGGTGCGTTTGATTCCCTCGGTGGTCATCGCGCCCAGTATCTTGCTGCCCTGGAAGAAGCGATGGAGATTGGCCAGCAGATTCAGCGCGAAAAGCAGAGCGGCCAGGAATCGCTGTTTGACATGGATGAGATGCTGGCTGGTAGCGATAACAGCGATTATGCCGAACTCCCCGATGTGCCACAGTGGGGCGACAAGGAAAAGCTGAACTTTGAGCGCGAGGCGTTGGGGTTTTATATCACCGGTCATCCGTTATCCCGCTTTGGCGAACAGATAAAACGTTTTGCCAGTTGCGATATCGCCGGTTTGGCCGACAAAAACGCCAAAGAGGAGGTGCACATCTGTGGCATTGTTGCCGGTGTAAAGGAGACCGTGACCAAAAAAGGGAAGCGGATGGCTTACATCACCCTGGAAGATCTGTCCGGTACTGCCGAGATTGTCGCGTTTCCCGAGGTGTATAGCGCGGTTGGCGAGTACCTTGAAGATGATGAGCCGCTGGTGGTTAGTGGTACCATCGATGCTGGTGGCGATGGTTGCAAGGTGCTGGCCAGTGATATTACGCCGTTGCATACAGTGCAGCAACGCCAGACCAGCAAGGTGCATATCCGCCTGTCGACACCTGGTCTTACCGAAGAACAGTTGCAGTCGCTCAAATATACCTTGATGAAATTTGCCGGTAACTGCCGCGTGATGTTGCACATGGTGGTGCCCAACCGCAGTGAAACCGTGATTGCCGCTGCCGAAGAATTGAGCGTAACTGCCAGCGATGAACTGGTGGCAGCGCTGGAAAAATTGTTTGGATACAATGTTGTCACATTGGAATGATTGATATACCATGCACGGTCAGGAAAATAATGCCGTGTTGTGCCTGTGGACATTTGCGAGGAGGGTTGGGCAGGACCGGATGGTTGCCAAC
>JAMOOS010000010.1 GCA_027065245.1 Desulfuromonadaceae bacterium
TCGGCATCAACCCAATGTGGTACGCTATTCTGGTGGCCATGAACCTGCAAACATCGTTTCTGACGCCACCTTTTGGTTTCAGCCTGTTCTATCTCAAGGGCGTTGCCCCGCCGGAAGTTAAAACCACCGCTATCGATACCGGCGTAATCCCGTTTAGCGCCATTCAGATGTTTGTACTGGCAATACTGGTTATATTCCCGCAGGTTTTTGGTTTGAGCACCAGCCTGTAACAGGGTAAAGCACTCAACGCCGCCATAACAAAAAACGGGACGGTTTTCATTGCCACCGTCCCGTTTTTTGACACTGTCACCCAAAATAGGCACAAGTGGATACCTGTCCCATACGCCGCTAAGTTCGGCCAGCCGAACGCTGCTGACGCCGCCGTTCACTCTCCCGCCGGGAGAAGGTGCAGCCGCAGTAATTCTGCCGGTAAAACCCGTACTGGCGTGATAATTCCAGACTGCGCTGGAAACCGCCCTGCTTTTTAAAATTGGCGCAGTAAAAGGAACAACCGCTGGCAGCGGCAATCTCGCTGCCGAGGCGGTTAATCCGTTCGGCATCTTTATGCGGCGAGATGGACAGCACCGTGGTAAACCAGGTAAAACCTTCGGCCCGCGCCCGTTCGGCACAGCGTTGCAGACGCAGGCGATAACAGATGGTGCAGCGCTCACCGCGTTCCGGTTCCTGTTCAAATCCGGCAACGGCGGCAAACCAGTCATCGGCGGCGTAGGCTTCCACCAGCACCGGCACACGCACCTGCTTACCCCAACGGATCAGCTCGTCGCGACGCTTGTCGTGCTCGCTGCGTGGATGGATGTTGGGATTGTAAAACAGGATGGTGATGGCATAGTCGGCACTCAAACGCTCCACCACGCTGCTGCTGCACGGCGCACAGCAGGCGTGCAGTAACAAGCGCGGTTTGTCCCGGGATACGAGCTGTTCTGCCATTATTTACCTCCAAAACATGGCGGTTGCAGTTGCCGCCAGCGGGCGACGCTGGTATAGTGCCCGCCATGAAAGATATCTTTATTGCCGACGCCCACCTGCGCACTCCCGACAGCGAGGACTACCAGCAATTGCTCAAGTTTCTACGCCACCAACGCGGCCAGATAGGCACACTGGTGCTGCTGGGCGATATATTTGAATTCTGGGTCGGCTACCGCCACTGCGTATTCAGCGCCTATGTTCCGCTGCTGAGCGAGCTGTACCATCTGCACCGGGCAGGAACACGCATCATCGCCGTGGAGGGCAATCACGATTTTCATCTGGGGGCGTTTTTCTCTGCCACCCTCAACTGCACCATCATCGCCGACAGCGCAGAATGCGACCTGGGCGCCACCACCATCCATCTTTGCCACGGCGATACTATTGCCGCCAGCGGCGGCTACCTGTGGCTGCGCCGTTTCTTTCGCAGTTGGCTGGCGCGGGCGCTGATACACATCCTGCCCGGCGATGTTACCTGGAACATAGGCGCCGTTCTCGGCAATATCAGCAAAAAGCGGCGCCACCAGAAGACCTTGCCGCCACTGCCACAGCAAGCTCTGACAACCTATGCCGCCAGCCACCTTGATACCACCTGCTCCGCCGTCATTTGCGGCCATTTTCACCGCAACTGGCGCCACACCGATGCCAATGGCGAACTCATCATCCTCGCTAACTGGGGCAGCGGCTACCCCTACCTGGAACACCAGGACGGCGTGTTCAAATTGCGCCGCTATTCCAATAGTTAAAGCAGTTCATCAACATTGACTTCGGTAACCTTACCACCCAATTCACTCAGTTGCGGCTGTAACGCTTTGCGATCACCAACCAGCACCAGCACCTGCTTGTCGCAGTCGAGATACCGCCGCGCCACCCGCTGTACATCAGCTACGGTTACCGCCTGAATACGCTGGCGATACTTGTCCAGATAATCGGCCGGGTAACCGTACATCTCCTGCTCCATAATGCGGGTAGCCAGAGCGTGACTGTTGGTAAAGTTGAATACAAAGGAGTTGATCAGACTCTGCTTGGCCTGGGTTAATTCAGCCGCACTTACCGGTTCACGCCGCATCCGCTCCATTTCGCTGCGCATAATCGCCACCACCTGCGCTACCGAGGCGGTTTTGGTTGCGCAGCCGGCAATAAACGGGCCGCGCAGCATTCTGCCGATGGAGAAAAACGAATACACCGAGTATGCCAGCCCGCGATTGGAGCGCACCTCGTTCATCAGACGCGAGCCGAAGCCGCCACCGCCAAGGATGTAGTTCATCACCTGCAACGCGTACAGGTCGGGATTGTTTTTATCGATTCCCAGTTGCGCCAGCATGATCGTCGTCTGCGGAATGGGGCGATCGACCACGTATACGCCGCCAGTCGGTTCCCGACGCAGCGGCGGCACCTGCTGCACCTTACCAGAGCGCTGCCAACGCCCGAACTGAGCATTGAGCAGCTTGCGCGCGGCGCTGCGACTAATGGCGCCACTGATGACGATGCGCGTATTGGCCGGGACGAAATAATTGTCGTAGCGCTGACGCAAATCGTCCAGAGTAATGCTTTTGACCGTACTCTGACGCGCATACTTTGCCAGAGGGTGACCAGCATACAGCTGGCGGAGAATAATCGTCTGCGCCAGGGCAGCAGAGTGATCACGCCGGGAGCGGATCTCTTCGAGCAACTGCTCCTTCTTTATCGCGAAACGGCGGGCATCAAAACGGGGCTGCTGCACCATGGCGGCCAGCACCCTCATGCCACGCGCACCATCTTCCTGCAACAGCGACATGGAGAACTCGGTGGTATAGGTGCTGGCAGTTACTTCCAGCCGCGCCGCCATGGCATCCAGCTCATCATCCAGTGCGGCGGCATCCCACTGCCCGGCCCCGCCGCTGCGCAGTTCAGCCGCCAGCAGATCGGCCATTCCAGCCTTGTTGTTCGGCACGCCGATCGATCCGGCACCTACACACACCGTTACCGCAATAAGCGGCAATTCATCATCCTGGCGGTAGTACACCTTGATACCGTTATCCAGAGTAAACTTTTGCGGCTTGGCGATGGTAAATTTAAGCGGCGGAAAGCTCAAAGCATCGGGACGCCGCTCTTCAGCACCGGCCAGCGTCACCAGCACCAGAACAAGGCTCACAGCGGCAACAGTATATTTGACAACACGCATGGCTTATTTCTCCTGTACCAGAGTGATAACAGTGCGGTTGGCACTGGTCAACCAGCGCTTGGCCGCCTGCTGAATCTCTGCGGCGCTAATGGTAGCCACCACCTGATCGTAGTCGGCCAGATAGCGCCAGTCACCGGCTACCACCTGAAAATGGGTCAGCATATTGGCCAGACGATCGTTGGAGCGCAAGCTGCGCAGCCGGTCGGCGCGAAGCCGTTTTTTAGCACGCTGCAGCTCGTCTGCCGCCACCGGCGCGTCAACCAGGCGCTGCAGTTCAGTATAGATGGCCTGCTCCAGCTCGGCGCAGGTATGCGGCGGTTGCGGCGTGGCACTGATAACGAACAGGTTGGCATAACGCGCGCCCGGCGCTCCAAAGGTGGTAACCGCAGTAGCCAGTTGCCGCTTCAAGACCAGCTCACGGTACAAGCGCGAGCCAGGACCGTCACTGAGGATCTCGCTGATCAGGTCAAAAGCGTAATCATCACGGCTGGGCAAAGTCGGCTTATGATAGGCAATAAACAACTGCGGCTGGGCGTCAAAACGTACTTCACAGCGGCGCTCGCCGCGCTGAGGCGGTTCTACAGCACTGACCACCGGCACTTTTTCTCCCGGCGCAATATCTCCAAAGTAACGCTGCACCAGCCGGTACACCTGTTGCGCGTCGACATCGCCGACCACAGCTATTACGGTATTGGTCGGCGCGTAATAGCGGTGGAGAAAATCGCGGGTTTTGGCTTTGGTCAGCGCACGGATATCGCAATCCCAGCCAATTACCGGATGGCGATAAGGATGGACGCGAAACGCCGTGGCCAGCAGTGCCTCGTACATCATGCCACCGGGACGGCTCTCGTAGGAACGGCGCCGCTCCTCGCGCACCACCTCGCGCTCGGTGTAAAACTCGCGCAGCACAGCGTTTTTCATCCGATCAGCTTCCAGCGCCACCCACAATTCCAACTTGTTTGCCGGCAGCGAAATCATGTAACTGGTCATGTCTTTGCCGGTAAAGGCGTTAAAACCGACACCACCGTTACGGGCGTAGATCTGCGAGCACTCATCCTTGACGATATATTGGTGCTCCTGCTGCTGCAATTTACGCATCTGCTCACGCAACGCGGCAATCTTTTTCTCGTCCGGCGGCTGCATAGCTTCGGCGGCACGCAACTGCACGGCAACCTCATCGATGGCGGCGATAAGTGGCTTTTCCGCCGCATAATTGGTGGTACCGATGGTATGCGTGCCCTTAAAGCGCATATGCTCCAGCAGATGCGCTACGCCGCGATTGGCGGCATCTTCGTTGGCGCTGCCGACACCGATAGTAATGTAGGCACTGAAAGTAGGGCTGGTATCCCGTGCCACCACCAGCAGCGTCAGACCGTTATCCAACTTGAACTGCTTTACTTTTTGCGCCAGAATCGAACTGGCCCATACTG
>JAMOOS010000011.1 GCA_027065245.1 Desulfuromonadaceae bacterium
AAGACGGGCGAGGTGATTTCGATTACCCGTTGAGTCATAAACCCTGTAACACTTTCACAACAAAGTAGTGGTAAAATCAGTATATTGCGCAAATCGCCCGGACACTAGCACAGCGGTATGGCAAATGCAACTTGCGCCTGCGTACACTATGTGCAATTACGCCGGTGGTTGTGGTAGACTGCCGCACAGCTGTAAGATAGAGCAGATCTTGAAGTTATACGGGTTTTCCGCTGGTAGCGAAAGGAACAGAAGATGCTGATTGTTATGGAACACAACGCCTCTGAAGCCGCTGTGGAACAGGTGCGCGAGGCGGTGAAGGCCATGGGGCTTACCGCCGAGCCGATCCCCGGTAGCGAGCGTACCGCCATCGGCGTGCTGGGCAACCAGGGTTTTGTCGATGATACCACTATTGTCCATTTGCCCGGAGTGCGCGAAGTGATTCATGTGAGCAAACCGTACAAGCTGGTGTCGCGTGATTTCCACCCCCGTGCCACCGTAGTCGATGTGGCCGGAGTGCAGGTTGGTGGCGATAACGATGCCGTGATGATGGCCGGACCGTGTTCGGTGGAGAGCGAAGAACAGATGATGGCCAGCGCGGCGGCAGTGCGGCAGGCGGGTGCCAATATCCTGCGTGGCGGCGCTTTCAAACCGCGCACCGGCCCGCATACGTTCCAGGGACTGGGAGTGGAAGGGCTTAAGTTGTTGCGTCAGGCCGGAGATGAGTATTCCATGCCGGTGGTTACCGAGGTGATGCGCATCGGTCAACTCGACCATGTGTGCCGTTATGCCGATCTGATTCAGATCGGTGCGCGCAACATGCAGAACTTCGATCTGCTCAAAGAGGTGGGGAAACTCGATCATCCGGTGCTGCTCAAGCGCGGCATGAGCGCCACCATCGAGGAGTTTCTCGCTGCGGCGGAATATATCCTCGCCGAAGGCAATCAACGCCTGATTCTGTGTGAACGCGGTATCCGAACTTTTGAGCGCGCCACCCGCAATACCCTCGATCTGGCGGTGGTGCCGCTGATCCAGCAACTCAGTCACCTGCCTATTATTGTCGATCCCAGCCACGCCACCGGCGTGCGGGCGCTGGTACCGGTGATGGCCAAAGCGGCGCTGGTAGCCGGTGCCGACGGTTTAATGGTAGAGGTGCATTACAATCCGGCCACGGCACTGTGCGACGGGGCGCAAAGTCTCGATCCGGCGGCATTTACCCGTCTGATGACCGAGCTTTCCGGTCTGCGTGCCTATCTGGCGGCGCAGCCGTAGCCTTGGTGCCACCGCAGCAATGTGTCGAAGTGGCGCTGCTGGCACCGCTGCCCGCGCCCCTGAGTTATCTGGTGCCGCCGGGAGAGGTGCCACCGCCGCCGGGAACCAGGGTAAAAGTCCCCCTGGGACGGCGCAGCGCCGTTGGGGTGGTGATCGGCTGTGGCGTGCCGCCGGAAGGGGTGCGTCTGAAGCAGATTCAGCAACGCCTCGACAGCACGCCGCTGTTCGATATGGCGTGGCTGGAGTTTATCCGTCGCGCTGCCGCCTACTACCTGTTCCCCCTCGGTCTGGCGCTTAAAACCGCCCTGCCCGCCGGTTTGGCGTCGCTGGAAAAAGCGCCTGGCGTAAAACATACCGCCATCTATAGCGCCAGCGCCAGGGACGGTCAGCCCGGCGGTGTGGTGCAGCGGCGCCTGCTGGAATTTATCCGCAGCAGGCAGGGTGTTGCCATGGCCGCCATTCGCCAGCGCTTTGCCTCACCGTATGCCGCGTTGCGGCGCCTGGAGGAACTGGGCTTTATCACCCGCCAACAGTGCGAAATCAGCCGTGATCCCTTTAGTGGCCAGCAGATTCAGGCCGATACGGCGGTGACACTCAACCACCATCAGGCGGCGGCGCTGCGCGAACTTTGCCGGGCTGTGGACGCTGCCGCTTTTGCTCCGTTTCTCCTGCATGGTGTTACCGGCAGCGGCAAAACCGAAGTCTATCTGCAAACCATTGCGGCAACGCTGGAGCAGGGGCGGCAGGCGCTGGTGCTGGTGCCGGAAATCGCCCTTACCCCTCAGCTGGTGGGGCGCTTCCGCGCCCGTTTTGAACAGCGCGGAGCGCGAGTGGGAGTGTTGCACTCCGGCATGAGCGCCGCCGAGCGCTACGACATGTGGCGCGCCATCACCCGCGACGAGGTGGATATTGTCATCGGTGCCCGCTCCGCCGTGTTCGCCCCTTTGACCCGACTGGGGATTATCGTTGTCGATGAAGAGCACGACGACAGCTACAAGCAGGGGGACGGTTTCCGCTACAATGGTCGCGATCTGGCCCTGATGCGTGCCCAGATGGCCGCTGTTCCGGTGGTGCTCGGCAGCGCCACACCATCACTCGCCAGTTTTCAGCGCGCCGCCGATGGTGCTGTGCAGGCGTTGCTTCTGCCGCAACGGGTGAGCGAGCGCCCGCTGCCGCAGGTTACGCTGGTGGATATGAAAGCCGCCGCAGTGGAGCACGGTCTGGCGCAAGAGCTGCGTGACGCCATTGCCGCCACCCTGCAACGGGACGAACAGTGTCTGCTGCTGCTCAACCGGCGCGGATTCTCCCCCTATCTGCTCTGTGGCGATTGTGGCGCCAGTTATCGCTGTCCCAACTGCGCCATTACCCTTACCTGGCATAAAAGCAGCGGTGTGCTGCGTTGCCATTACTGCGATTATCAGCAGTGTCCCGACGATACCTGCCCGCGCTGCGGTGGCAGCGCCATGGAGCCGGAGGGGATGGGTACCGAGGGGCTGGCGGCGGCGCTGGCGCAGTTGTACCCGCAGGCGCGCATTGCCCGTATGGATCGCGATACCACCAGCGGCAAAGGGAGCCAGCAGCAGTTGTTCGAGCGGATGTCCGCCGGTGCCATAGATATTCTCGTCGGCACTCAGATGATAGCCAAGGGCCACGATTTCGCCAATGTAACCCTGGTGGGAGTGGTTGATGCCGATACGACACTGAACTTTCCCGATTTTCGCAGCGCCGAGCGCAGTTTTTCCCTGCTTACCCAGGTCGCCGGTCGCTGTGGTCGTGGCGACAAGGCCGGGCAGGTGTTTATTCAGACCTACGCCGCCGATCATCCGGCACTGCAGTGCGCCGCCAGCCACGATTATGCCGCCTTTGCCGCCCAGGAACTGCCCCTGCGGCAATTGCTCGGCTATCCCCCCTGCGGTCATCTGGTCAATGTGATTATCTCCGGGCTGGAGCAGAGCCAGGTAGAGCAGGCGGCACGGCAATTGGCGCAACAGTTGGGCGGCGCTGCCGAGGTGGAAATCCTCGGCCCGGCACCGTGTCCGCTGGCCCGGCTGCGCAATCGCCACCGTATGCAGATTCTGCTCAAGGCGGCCACTCGTCCCCCCCTGCGCCGCCTGCTTAACGGCCATCACGGCTGGAAACAAGGGTTGCCGCCCACGGTGAGGATAGATATTGACGTTGATCCGGTGGATATGATGTGAAAGGAGAACAACCCATGTTATCGCTTGTCCGCCTGTTGACAGCAACGTTGCTAAGTGTGCTGCTGGCCGCCTGTACCGCTCCGGTTGCACCGCCCGTCGCAGTGCAGCACCAGAGCAACGCTGCCATGCGTCCGGCGCACTGGAACGATCTGCCCGGGTGGCGCGACGACAACCAGGCGCGGGCGTTAGTCGCCTTTCGCGCCAGTTGCCGGGTGTTGAAAAAACAGCCGCGCTGGCGCCGGGTGTGTGAGCTGGCGGCAAGGGTAGATGGCGATGATAGCGCCGCCGCCCGGCGTTTTTTCCGGCGCAACTTTGAGCCGTGGCAGCTTATCACCAGTACCGGCGGCGTTACCGGCCTGATAACCGGCTACTATGTGCCGCAAATGTATGGCAGCCGTCAGCGCAGCGAACGCTTTTGCTATCCTTTATATGCGCCGCCGCCCGACCTGCTCCACATCGAGCTGAGCAGCATCTACCCGGCCCTGCGCAATTATCGCCTGCGCGGTCGCCTGGATGGTCAGCGGGTAGTGCCTTACTACAGCCGCAGCCAGATAGATAGCGCCGCCGCGCCTCTGCGCGGCAATGAAATACTGTGGCTCGACGATCCGGTGGCCGCGTTTTTCCTCCATGTGCAGGGTTCCGGGCGGATAACGCTGCAGGACGGCAGCAGCGTCATGGTCAACTACGCCGATCAGAACGGCCATCCCTACCGCTCCATCGGCAAGGTGTTGCTCAAGCGCGGCCTGATGCGCAAAGAGCAGATGTCGCTGGCCGGGATAATCGCCTGGGGTAAGGCGCATCCGCAGCAGATGCAGGCTCTGCTCAACGAAAATCCCAGCTATATCTTCTTCCGCATCTTGCCTGACGCCAATATCATGCCGCCCGGCGCCCAAGGCGTAGCCCTCACGCCACGGCGCAGCCTAGCGGTAGACACACGGGTGATTGCGTTGGGAACGCCGGTGTTTCTCGCCACCACCTGGCCCGATAGCGACAAACCACTGCAACGGCTGATGGTGGCCCAGGACAAAGGCGGCGCCATTACCG
>JAMOOS010000012.1 GCA_027065245.1 Desulfuromonadaceae bacterium
GGTAAAGGGGATGGCTCCGGCGTTTGTTACGTCAAACGGCAGCAGGTCGGCGCACGGTATTTGTGCTAGTGGTTCGTCTGTGCTGGAAATGTGTTCCTGTTTTTGTGTCGGTTCTTCTGTTGGCGGTGCAGTTGTGGCGGTTGTTTCGGTGCCGCCAAGTAGCTGCTGCAGGCGCTGCATTATGGAGGTGTGGCGGCTTTGTTCGGGGGTGTCGGCCATTGCAGCGCGTACGGGGTTTAAATCTACGTAAGCCATGGCTGCCAGCAGGGCGTGTTCATCGAGTAATGCCTGGCATTTGTAGCGGCTTTCCCAAAAGTGCCCTTTGGCTTGTTCTTCGGCGTTGGCTTTGCGGGAGATGTATTCGTTGAGATTGCGCATAAACCAGGAGAGATCGCATAAGCGCTGGCGATATTCATCGGCTAACTTGTCTGCCTGTTCCAGCTCCCATGCGCTCATCTGCTCGCGCTGGTCGGACAGATAGCGCTGCATCAGCACCGGGCCTTTATATAACTGCGCCCAGCGTTGCAACACCTCGGCGGTATCCAGGGCGGCGCTGCGCTGGGCATCTATGCGTAAAACAATGTGGTAGTGGTTGTGCATTACCGCGTAGGCGGCGATATCGATGGTGAAGATGCTGGCCAGCTTGCGCAACCGCTGCTCTACCCAGCCGCGCCGATGCTCGTAGCTTTTACCGCTCACCGCGTCGACACCACACAAATACGCCCGCCGCACACAACGAGATACCACATGATACCAGGGTGTTTCTTCCAGGGATATTTGCGAATAGCGCGGTTTTGCCACAGCAGGGATTCCTTTCATCAACTACATCGCTACCCTAACAGAGGGCAAACGTGGCGTCAAGCGTAAAGTGACTGTCCTATAAAGTCCTACTATAAAGTCCGATAAAGTCCTGCGAAACCATGTCAGTCCTCCTGATGCTGTTGTAGCAGCTTTTCGGACTGTCCACAATTTCGGGGGAACGTCAAACCATGCACAGTCACAACGCCAGTAGCACTAACCACATTAGCTGGCGTCGGAAAACATCAGCACACGGCACCGCATACGCCGATATCGGCGACAACAGCATTCCTGCACCAACCAGTAAAGCGATAATATTACGCGGCAGACTAATCATGGATCGTCACCTCCAACTTGCGCGAGACAAATTCCGGTGTACCGGTGCTGCCATAGGTCGCAAACGCAGCCAAGTTGTAAACACCGTAAACACTGCTGCCCTCAGAATAGCTATCGACTTTTACGCACGAAACGGTAACACGGCAACCATCTATGTTAGGCGCTGAACCGGGGCTCCAGGTGGCGAAGCAGGTCTTGTTATCCACCACATGCTTTATCCCCCATTCCAAGCCGCTGCGTGCCGCCTGATACACCTGCGCCTGCAAATACGCCTGGGTAGTGGTACTCTGCTGCACGCTGCTGAGAGTCATCATGTAGGTTCCCATCAACGCCAGTACCACCACAATAAAGATGGCCTGAACAATGGTGAAGCCGTTCTGATTGTTTAATGGCATAGCTTCAAACCTTTATCGTTACGGGGCGTTGTCCACATGCATCTGGTTCAGCACCGTTATCCGCTCCCCCTCTTTTTCCAGCGCCAGTTGCACGGTAACAAGACCACTGCGTCCGGCGGTGCCAGAATCGTAGGAAAAACTACTGTCAGCCAGTACAATATTCTTCGCTACCACATCACCACCACCAGCGGCTGGAGCATATTGGGTGTTGCTGAATGAATATCCGGCGTGGCGGGTCAGCTGACCGGAGCTGAGCATGTACGTTATGGCACCATCGACGATAAAAAATCGTTGATACGGAGAACTGAACGGATAGGGATAGCTACCGGCGTCCAAGGTAATTATGTGACTGGCACCGTCGTAGGCCAGCAGCGGCTTGCGATTCATGGTCGCAGCACCAGTACCGCTGGCACTGTAATAGGCGTTGGCTACGGTGCCGGTCGCCGCCAAATTATATACTACCACCATGTCGCCGACTCTAATGTCGGTTGGATGCGCCAAACCGCCCAAGGCCTCGAACGTAACATCGGCGTAAGTAAAACTGAGTATATCACCGCTGCCATCGCTGGCGACTTCACGCCGATAACGTCCGCCATCGACAACATGCAACATTTCCAACCGCTTACCATCACTGCTAATCCGAATACTGTTGGGTAGAGCTGAACGAATATCTCGCCGCATCCGCGCCACGGCCACCTGTGCCTGATCCACAAGTTCGGTACGACGCTCCAGATCGATATAGCCCTCAATGGGCCGACTGATCAAACGTCCACCCAGCGACGATAATATGCCCACCAGCACGATTGTCACTATCAGCTCAACGAGGGTAAAGCCCTTATTTTGCGCGCCTCGGTTATTCATAGTCAGTCCGATAGCCTGTCAGGGTTAAATCGACATCCTGGCCACGCTGCACTCGCACATAAATTTTTTTCGCCGCAACACCGTTGAGGGTTACATCAGCAACACGCACATCCACGGTGTAGTCGTGCAATATGGTGATCAGGTTGCCGAACTGATCACGCGCACCAACATCGTGCAAACCATTGTAGTCTCCAACATCGTCAAACTGACTGCGATCACTGCCACTGTAACCGCCGATGGGATTGGCGCAGACCTTGAGGGTTATCTCCTCCATATACGCTTCGGCAATATCCACCGCCTGCTGGCGCAACAGAGGATCGGCACTGTGAGCAGTGGTAAAATTCATCACCGCCATGATCCCGCCAATGGCAATGGTAATCACCAGCATGGAGATCACCAGCTCAACCAAGGTTACCCCGTGCGCGCATGCACATCTACGTGCTGAAACTACTGGGTCACGCATCCGGTTTCTCCCGTAACGGTTATATGCAGGCCGGCGACATTATTGAAGGTATGGACATGATAACTGGCGTCACGCGCCCGCCCCAAAGCATCAAAAACGACGGTCACAGGCACCAAATGGAATGATGAAGGAACATCGGTGGAACTGTAGTTGCCACCTGCAGGATGAGCAACCACTGTTGTGGTGGCGGGCAGCGATCCACAGCTACTAAGCGAATTATGGCGATATAAGGCGAAACCACCGGAGGTAATCTCCACCCGAATATCGCAACCGGATGCCAGCGCCTTTTTCTGCGCGTAGCGCAAAGCCGCCACCAGACCATCCTTGAACGCCCGCTCGTGATAGCCCTGGCGCTCAAAGAATATCGGTGCCGCCACGGCGGAGATAATCCCGAGGATGATGATCACAACCACCAGTTCAACCAGGGTAAAACCCCGTTGTCGGTTACGGTACACACCCATATCACCCTCTTTTCAGTGCTATTTACCCAATCCGGCCGGTGGCACCACAGCGCACACCGGCCGGAGCGTTGCTACAATCAGTAATTCCAGGTATAGGAGTAGGCAGCCGGTGTAACCAGCTGCAAACCCACCACCTTGCCGTTTTCAACGATAGTTTCAATTCGCAAAATGATATTTTTACCGGCGTTGTTCCAGCCACCGGTTATAATGTCGGCATTCTTCAACTTATACATTACATAGTGATCGTTGGCGTTGATGTTGCGATCGTACCAAACCCCTTTGGGGTTGGCCGGCTGGTTGGCCGTTACTACACCGAGATACGTTTCCGGCTTGTTGGAAAGCAAGTCGTTCATCGGGTTGAGTGCCGCGCTGCCATTGTATGCCAGTGTCGCCAGATCCTCACTGTTAACAATGGCCTGGGCAGTACGAATCGACAGGGCACTGCGCAGATTACCAATAACTTTTTTCACCGAGGCCGCTTCGGCCTGTTTTTGCAGGTCGAGAAATTTGGGCACGGCAACAGCAGCCAGCAGCGCGAGAATAACCATGACCACCACCAGCTCTATAAGGGTAAAGCCTCTTTGATTTTTCATACCCGTCCGCATAATTATCTCCTGTTTTTTCAGATTTCAGATGTTTTTATTCTGCCCATGTAAATGCCGTTACCCGTCGCAGTTCCAGCACAGTAACTTTTTTATCGTTGAACGGAGATACTTTTTCAAAAGCCGCTTCAATACGCCAGCGCAATTTTTTCGGTTTCCCCTTTATGCCGACAACAATCTTGTCGTTGCGCAGCACATACACCAGCTCGTGGCTGTTTTTATCATCGTACCAACTGCCGCGCCGACTACTGTCAGCAACAACACCGACATAACCTTTGGGTTTTTTATCCAGCAGATCCCGCAACGGATACAGTGCCAGCCGACCGCCACAGGCAAGCTGGCGGATATCATCGCCACTGGTAAGCGAGCGCGCCATTTGCATGCTCAGTGCACTGCGCACAGTGCCAATCACACCCTCAACCCCGGCTATCTCCGAGGTCACAACCAGACGATAAAACTTAGGCAGGGCAACCGACGCCAGTACAGCCACCAGAACCACCACTATCGCCAGTTCCAGTACCGTAAAGCCTATTTCGTCACGCATCATCGCCTACCCTTCGCCCCGGGCAAGGAGCAATGTTCTATCAGCAACCGGTAGTGTTGCTGGTGGTTTTTGGTGAACCGCCACCACTAGGAGCTTCGTAGGTTACACTGCAGGTATCGGGATCAGGTGCGCCATCCTTGGTAAACACTCGCTTGTACGAACTGCCAACATACGGCTTGACGGTAAAACCTGACAGATCAACCAGATCGACAATAGTGCCATCAGTGCCATGGGGCCACGCAATGGGATTGCCACGATGGAACCTGAATGTCCTTCCGTCTATAACAGCAGTATTGCCACTAGCAGCATTGTACGGAGTACTGCTGTTGCAGGTAGAAGAAACCAGGCACTTGCTACGCCCCAACGATGCCGCCGACGCAATAGCGCCACGCAATCCCTCTACCGCTGAGATCCTGGCCTCGGTCTGCATATCGACAAACTTGGGCACCGCTACCGCAGACAAAATACCCAGAATAACAATTACCACTACCAGCTCAATCAATGTAAAACCCTGCTGATTTTTCATGTTCACTCTCCCTGTTTGCCACCGTACCGGCGACACGGTTAATAGATAAAGCACCACTCAACACTTTGCCAACTATTTTAGTCGCATTCTTTAATCTACAGCTATTTTTTTATTGGCGCAAATATAAAATGCATCAGTGGCGCATGGCGCTGCTTAAATTCCACATGGGCAGGAACACGCCTAATGCCAGTACCAGCACCATACCACCGATAACGACAATGAGAATCGGTTCGATGGCGCTGGTGAGGTTTTTCAGCTCGTATTCAACTTCGCGTTCGTAAAAATCGGCCACTTCAACCAGCATGCTGTCAACTGAGCCGGTCTCTTCGCCCACCGACAGCATCTGCAACACCAGCGGGGTAAACACGCCGATGGCGGCGGCGCTGTTGGTGAGGGTTTCGCCACGTTCCAGGGTGTTGCGCATGATATCGAGTTTTTCTGCCAGGTAATCATTTTCGATAGCTCGTGCGGTGTAACCCAGCGCCTGCACCAGCGGCATACCGCTGCCGTAGCCCATGGCAAACGAGCGGGCAAAGCGTGCCAGTGACGAGCGCAGCAGAATGGAGCCTACTACCGGCAGGCGCAATTTGTAACGATCCCAGATGTAACGTCCACGCGGGGTACGAACAAACCAGCGCGCCCCCCATACCATGACAAACAACAAGGCAAAAATATACGGCCAGTAGGCCACGGCAAAATTGGATATTGCCATGATAATCCGCGTGGGCAGGGGCAGTTCGGCGCCAAAACCGGCAAACACTTTTTCAAAGGTGGGGATAACAAACAAAGTGAGAATAGCGATGGCGACACTGATGGCAATTATGACAAACGTCGGATAACGCAACGCCGCCTTAATCCGCTCACGGGTCATTTTTTCAAATTCCAGGTAATTGGCCAGTTGCTCGAACGATTCTTCCAGATTACCGCTGTTCTCCCCCACCTGAATCATGCGAATCATAATGTTGGGGAATACGTTGGCATAGCCAGTCATGGCTCCGGCCAAATCGCGCCCCGATTCCAGGCCATCCACAACCCCTTCCAGAGCTTCGCGCATCTGCTGATTCTGGGTCGACTCTATCAACCCCTTGAGCGAACGCAGCATGGGCACACCGGAACGGGTGAGAGAGTACATCTGGCGGCAGAACAGGATAAGATCGGGCAGGGCTACTTTGCGCCCGCGCCGCCACATAAATGGTTTCCGCTTTGGTTTATCCGAAACAGTGGCGACACTGCTCTGCTGAATCCTCAACGGTATCAAACCGTTATCGGCCAGATGGGCAGCCACCGCCGCGCTGGAGGCAAGCTCTATTTCACCACTGACCTGTTCTCCCCCCGGGCGCCGGGCGGTATAGATGAAATTAGCCATATATCCTCACTTTGGCACTACGGATCCTACTCACTTTGCCCCGCCACACGTATCACCTCGTCGACGGTGGTTATCCCCTGGCGGGCGTATTCCAGGGCGCAATCACCCAGAGAAACAAATCCCTGCTGCTGCCGCGCCAGTTTGGCGAAACCGGCGCCGTCGTTGCGGCGCAGAGCATCCGCCAGAGGGATATCTATCTGCAGCAGTTCAAATACGCCAATGCGCCCCTGATAGCCGGTATTGTTGCACTGGGTACAGCCAATACCGCGCTTGAACTGTGGCAGTGGCGCGTCATCGCCCAGATAGTTGTGCAGCCAGCTGATACTTTGAGCATCGAGGGGATCGTCGCTGATGCAGCTTGTGCATATCCGGCGCACCAGCCGCTGCGCCAGCACCGCCTGAAGAGAACTGGCGACAATATAGCCCTCAGCACCCATATCGAGCAGGCGCAATGCGGTACTGATGGAATCGTTAGTGTGCAGTGTCGACAGCACCAGATGACCGGTCATGGCGGCACGCAGGCCGATTTCGGCGGTTTCCTGATCGCGCATCTCCCCCACCATTACGATATCGGGGTCCTGACGCAGTGCATTGCGCAATACGGCGGCAAAGGTGAGGCCAACCTTTACGTTTACCTGCACCTGATTGATGCGCGGCAAACGGTACTCCACCGGGTCCTCAACGGTGATAATCTTTTTTTCCGGGCTGTTAAGCTCGTTTAACGCCCCGTACAGGGTAGTGGTTTTGCCGCTGCCGGTAGGCCCGGTTACCAGCACAATGCCGTGGGGCTGATGAATAAAACGGCGAAACCGCTCCAGCAGCGCCGTTGGCATACCGATGGCATCGAGTTTAAGCAAGCCGCCAGACTGATCGAGCAGGCGCATAACCACCGACTCGCCGTACTGCAGTGGCATGGTGGACAGACGCACATCGATACTCTTGTTTTTTACCCGGATATTGAAGCGTCCGTCCTGAGGCAGGCGCCGCTCCGAAATATCCAGCCCGCTCATCAGCTTCAGGCGTGAAACCACGGCACTGGCGATCCGTTTTTCCTTCATCACCTGTTCATGCAGCACACCATCTATCCGCTGGCGGATACGCAACACCGCTTCGTCAGGTTCGATATGAATATCCGATGCCCCCACCTGCACCGCGTCTTCAAACAGAGTCTGCAACAGGCGGACCACCGGAGCATCTTCCAATTGGGCATCGGGCAGCAAATCGGCCAGATTGACATCTGTTTCCGCCAGTTCGGCGCCCAGCTCTTCGGCAATATTTTCGATCTCGTCGGTACGGCGATAAACATTGTCCAGCGCCGCCAGCAGATCTGACTCGCGCACCACCGCCGGAACGATTGGTTCGTTCAGCAGCGCTTCCAGCTTATCCTGAGCAAAGATATCGGTGGGATCGGCCATGCCGATGAGCAGTCCCGCCGGCTCGCGGGTAAGGGCCACCACACGAAAACGGCGCGACAACGTTTCGGGAATGCGCTTAACCAGTTGTGGATCAAACTTGAAATGGCGCAAATCCACAAAAGGCACTCCCAGCTGCTTAGACAAAAATTCCAGCAGGCGATCCTCGGTTATATATCCAAGGGAAATCAGCGTATGTCCCAGCTTACCGCCACTGCTCTTCTGGGTTTTGAGAGCCTGCATCAACTGCTCTTCGGTGATTACCCCTTCAGAAACCAGCAGATCGCCTATGCGGATTTTTTTTCGTATTGCCATAATTTATCGCCTCTTATTTTTTGTGCAGATGGAGCAATTGCCGGGTGGCAAACTGTTTCAGCCGCTGATCGGCAAGACCACAGGCCAGGGCGCGCCGGTAGTAATCGGCGGCATCAGCGCGCCGCCGCAGGTGTTCGGCACAAATCGCCCGTCCCACCCACCAGCGACCATTGCCGGGATCAGCGCTGGTTAAATCGGCATAAGTAGCGGCGGCGGCACGGTAGTCGCCGCTCCGCTGCTGCAGGGTAGCCAGCAGGGCGTAGTAATCACGCGCGCCGGTTTTAGGCGGCGGTTCCAGAGTGCCCAGCAGTTGTAACGCCTCGTGCGGCTGGCCGCGTTCCAGCAACAGGCGGGCGCGCAGGGTAACAAGCGGCACGTGGTGCGGATGACGCGCCAGCGCCCGGCGGCTACAATCGAGGGCGGCACCACTCTGGCGCAGATGCAGATAAGTCAGCACCAGCTGGTACCAGTCGTCGACATTATCCTGTTTGCGCAGCACCTGTTCCAGCAACGTGGCAGCAGCGCGGTAATTGTGTTCTTGCAGTTTCATGTAGGCGCGGGTACGCAGGCGTTGGGCACGCTGCTGTGGCGCCAACTTGCTGGACAGCACCACCGCTGCGGGCGCTTTTTTCCGCGTGGCGGCAGGAGCAGCAACACGAACCGGCACCGGTGCTGGAGCTGGTGCGGATACCGGCAGGGCTGATACCGCTGCGACAGTCCGCTTTTGCCGCTTTTGCCGCTTTTGCCGCTCTTGCCGCGTCGGCGCTTTTGCAGCCGGTGCCGCGGGCGCACCAGCAGTAGCTGTTGTACCCGGTCGGTTCACGGCAACTGCGGCTGAAGCACCATCGTCGGTAACATTGGAAACAGCATGGGGAGCCATTGCCACGGCAGCTTGCGTACTGGCAGGTGCGCTCACCACCACCGGCATTTTTGCCACGGCGTGGCGCTGCGCCATGACTGGCGGCTGTGGCTGCTTGCGCTGCCACCACATCCAGCCGAGGGATGCGGCAACCACCGCCACGGCAATAACCACCAGCATCAACGGCAACATGCGCCTGGATGGCGCGGCGGCGCTGGCGGTAACGGTAATCTTGCCGCCATCCGGCTGTTGCTGCTGCTGGCGGCGCTTTTCCAAATCCTGCAGCATCTGGTTGATCAGGCTCATCTATTATCTCCCCAGATATTGCGCAGCATATATTCCCAGACAAAAGGAAACCGCTAGAAACACAGCCAGCGCCAGCCGCCAGTGTGTGCTCATGCACAACCCTTCGGTATCGGCAATGGCGGCAGCCACACAGCGCCCGTTGACATTGTAACGGCCCTTGCCGTAAGCACAAAGCAGCGCCTTGTGCGCCAGGATATTGATCAGGCGCGGCACTCCGCCACTGGCACGAAACAGCCGTTTCCGTGCCGCTCTGCTGAACAGCGGCGCGCCGTGGTAGCCGGCCATGGCCAGTCGATGGCGCAGATAGCCGCAGAAGCCGTCATAATCAAGGGGACGCAAACGGTAAGCAAAACTGATACGCTGGCGCAACTGACGCAACTCATTGCGTGCCAACTGGCTATCCATCTCCGGCTGGCCAAACAGGATAATCTGCACCAGCTTGCGTTTTTCCGTCTCCACATTGGTGAGCAGGCGCAATGCCTCCAGTGTCTCATGCGGCATCGATTGCGCCTCATCCACACACACTACCACCCGGCGCCCGGAGGCGGAAAGTTTGATCAGGCGCACGTTAAGCTGATCGAGCAACGCCGCCACCGAATTGCTCTGCTGCGTCGCTACCCCCAGATCGCTGGCAACGGCGTGATACAACTGCTGCGGCTCCATGAGTGGATTGGGCAGATAGACACTGACATAATCGTCGGGCAGATCGTTGAGCAGCTTGCGGCACAGCATGGTTTTGCCGGTGCCGACCTCGCCGGTGATTTTGATGATCCCTTCGCCGTTATCCAGCGCCACCAGTATTACGTTCATCGCCTCTTGACACACGGTATTATTGTAAAAATAATCGGTGTCGGGCGTAAGGGCAAAAGGTCGTTCATTAAAATGGAAATGGTCAAGATACATATACGCACTACCTCAAAGCGTCAATGCGCGAGCGCGACTGCTCCATATCGTCATACCAATCCTGATTGGACAAAATCACCTGCGGCTTGAGCAGAATAATCAGCTCGCTCTTGCGCACCTTGTTCTGCCGATGCTTGAACAGTGCCCCGACACCGGGTATACTGCCGAGCCCCGGCACCGCGGCGGTCTCGTTGCTGCCAACGTTTTTCATCAGGCCACCGATAACGATCACCTGGCCGCTATGAGCGCGCACGATGGTATCCGATTCGCGCACTGTACTGTAAGCCAGCGGCAACGACTGATCCTGACCGCTGACGGTAATAACCTTGGTCTGGTCGGTAACATCGCTGACAATGGGATGAATATGCAGGGTAACATCGCCGTTGGCGCTGATCTGCGGCGTTACATCGAGGGCAATACCAGAAAAGAACGGCGTAAGGGTGATATCCGGCGTAGTAGTAGTGGTGGTGCCGGTAACGGTATCGCTGGAGATATCGGTAACAAAAAACTCGTCGGAACCAACTTTGATAATCGCCTTCTGGTTGTTGAGGGTGGAAACGCGCGGGCTGGAAAGTACCTGCACATCGCCCTGGGATTTTACCGCCTCGATAAAGGCCTGGAAATCATCGACCTCCAGAGCGGCGGAAAATACCCCGCCAAAGGCGGACGTTACCAGACCGTTCATGGTAAGGGGATTAGTGGGATCGAGGTTGCCGAGGTTGCCGGTGATGGGGCTGGTACCGTCGGTAAATACCGTGCCGCCACCAATCTGGCCGATACGGGCGATATTGGTACCGTTGTGAACCAGCGCGCCCCAGTTTATGCCGGCCTGAAAACCATCGTTGAGCTGCACTTCAATGATTTTCGCCTCCAGAATCACCTGGCGTTGCAACGCCCCTTCGGTCTGGCGCAGATAATCGGCCACGGTTTCCAGCTCGTCCGGCATCGCCTTTACCAGCACGATGCCCGCCTGAGGCTGGACAATAACCTGACGACCGCCGTCGGTACCCACCAGCGCTTCCAACGTAGCCTGAAAATCGCTCCAGAAATCGCTCCGCGATGAGGTTTCCACCCGGCTGCTGGAGGCATTATCACTATTGGACGAGCTGCTGCCATCACTGGTAGAGCTGTCGTTACCATCAGACGAATCACTATTGTTATCGTCGTTGTTGTCGCTATCGGTAATCTGGCCGGAGCTCACCTTGGTCGTCGACAAGCCACTGCGTTTGAGGGTAAGGTAATCAACCTGAAAAATACGCGTCTGCAGCTTGTTGGGTAGAATATGGTAGCCGCCGGCAATACTGCTGTAATGGTAGCCGTACACCTGTTTTACAATATCCAGCACTTCGGGCAGAGTAACGTCTTTAAGGTGCAAAGAGATCCGCCCCTGCACATCCGGCGCCACCACCATATTGATAGAGGTGGCATCCACCAGACTGGCAAAGAATTCGGGCGCCGGCAGGTTGTCGGCATCCACATCAAAACGCAACTGGTTGTCGCTATCGCCTTCGGGGATAAGTGGCGGCAGCAACGCCTGCTGTACCGTATCCGGCACCGCGACATCGTCGCTGGCGGCAGTAGAATGATCGGCGGCAGATGACTGGCGCATGGAATCACTCAGCATCTTCGAAGCGGTGCGAGTGGGAGTGATAAAGGAATCACAACCAGCCAGACTCGTCACCAGCAGAATTACCAGCCCATATATCACTGCCAGTTTTTTTTGTCGCATCACCACCATCAATCAACTCCATCCGTATCTGTATTTGAGTGGGTAACCACATTGGTGCGCAGGCGCAACTGGCGTTGTTCACCGTCAGCTTCGAGCTGCACCCGAGCGGCATCAATCTGTTTAATCCGGTAACCGTTTACCGTATCGCCCACCTTGAAGCGCGTACCATTTATTACCGCCACCCGGCGCTGCTCCGCTACCAGCGTGGCCTGCAACTGCAACGGCTGCGCCGCCTTTGCCGCCGCCGCTACCGTCGGCACTATGTGTACCTGCGGCCGCAACGGATCGTAGATACGCGCCCGGCATGGCGCCACGGTGGCGGCAACCACCAGCGCGGCAGCGGCAACCAGCGCTATTTTGCTACCGTTGCTACCAGAGTCTGTGTCAACCACCGATAAGACCTTTCTGAAAGCTCAGGGTGTAAAGGCGCAGTTTGACCTGCGCCACAGGATAGCTATCTTTTACCTCCAGGGTAATCTTGTCCCAAAACAAACGGCGTGGCAACGCCTGCAACTGGCGTATGTAAGTAAGTATATCGGCATAACTGCCGCTAAACTCAAGCTCCAACGGATGGCGATACAACATGGGCACAGTGTCGGCAGCAGAAGCGGCGGTGACCACGGCGGCAGTCTCGCCCGTTCCGGCCGTCGGCACCGCCGTGGCGGCACCGTTTTCCCCATTGGCATCTCTGGCACCAACAAGAACCTCGCCGGGCAGATTCTGCACTGCCAGCAGGGTAAGACCGCTACGTTTTTCCAGCAACGAGCGCAGCAACTGCGCCATGGCGCGCGGTGGCACCAGCGCCTTGACATTCTGCTCCAGTTCGCGGTCGAATGTGCTGATATGCTTGCGCACCGTGGCAATATCGCGCCGGGTGCGCTCGTTAACATCGTGACCGAGCACCTCGCTCAGTTCCGCTATCTGACTCTGCAACTGGTCGTTTTGTCGCTCAAGCGACTGACAGCTCTGACGCAGTTGTCGCTGCTCCTTGCGCGCTGGCAGATAACCGAGCTGGATAAACAGGTAGACCGGCACCAGCAACACGGTGGCCAGAACCAGCACCCGTTCGCGCCGACTCAGGGCGATAAACCACTGCTCTATTTTGGCGATATTTTTCATTGCCCCCCCTTGTCCAGCCGGGTAGCCAGAACAAAGCTGTACAGACCGTCGTCCCGCATCTTTACCTGCAACTGGTTAAAATGATACTGACGAAATACCACCATGTCGTTTAACGCCGCCACAAACACCGGCACCCGCTCGGCGTCAGCTGCCACACCGGCGAGACGCAAATGGGCACCGCCATCTTCAACGGTAATGGTGGTCAGCCACAGGCGATCAAAGGGACGGCTGGCCAGGCCTTCCAGCACATCCGGCAGGGAACTCTCTCGCGCCATAGCCTGCTGCAGCGCCTGACGCAACGGCTGGCGGGCGCGCAACTGCTGTTGCAGCAACTTCAACTGCTGCTGTAACGACAAATCGGGCCTCTGCGCCGCCACCTTCTGCTGCAAAACGTCCAGCGCCTGACTGTTCTGTTCCTGCAACTGACTGGCCCGCTGCTGCTGCTGTCGCAACCGGGACAACTGGCGCTGCTGATACCAGTACACTCCAGCCATAAGCGCCGATTCCAGCACCAGTGTCAACACCAGCAGGGCAAACCACGGCACCTGCCGCTTGGGCTTGAACTGGTCGTGATAGAGATTTATCTGCTGCATGGTCAACTCCATTCACGCCGCATGGCGGCGCCAATCGCCGCCAGACAGCGCGCGCGCCGGGCGTTGTCATCTTCCAGTACAGCATCGTCCAGATAGGCATTGAGTTCAAAGGCACTGACCGGCGGTGCCAGGTAGGAATCGAGGTAGTCGAGCAATCCGTCCACCGGCCTGACCAGAGGTGCAACATATACCTTGGCTACAGGCTGCCGCGCCACGCCGCTCTCGTAATAATCGAGGGAACGCTGAATTTCCAGCACAATAGCGTCGAGAATCTCTTGTTGGGCAGAGGTAATTTCTACCCCCTCCACGTAGCCTTCCTCTCCGGCACTGACCAGTTTTTCCACCCCCAGATTGATGCGCCGCGCCATACACAGATCTCCATCGCGTACGATGGTGATCAAGCCGCTGTCCTCCCACAGAGTCAGCAGGGCCACACCACGCTGTTGCTCATCGGTGCACATCAACACGTTGCGCAGTACCAGTTCGGGGATGTCGATGGCTTTCAGGTCAAGACCGGCCTCCGTCACCGCGTCAACAACATAGCGTACCTTCTCTTGCGCCGCCGCCACGGTAAACGCCATATTGCCGGAACTGGCTGCAGGGGCGGGCAACATCTCTATTACCGCCTCCTCGGCGGGAAAATCGAGCAGATCTTTTATCTGCCAGCGCACGGCATCCACCTGTTCCTCTTCAGGTACAGCGGGCACCTCCACTTGCACCAGGGAGTAGGTACCACGCGCCATCACCGCCACACAGGCACAGCCCTGCAAGCCGAAGCGCTGTACCATACGGGCCAATTCCGCGCCATGCCCGCCAGCAGCGCAGTCGACACTGGTCGCCTGGCGCAACTGCAGCGCAGTACCGTCACCGCCTTCAATGTGGGCCAGCGCAACGCCGTCAGAAAAAAAGGTTACCCCAACCACACCACCACAACGTCGTTTTCTTTTACCGAACCACTTCAGCTGCGCCTCCTGTATCTATTTGCCTCGCCGATCCGGACAAGACAACCGGAACACTACACTAATTAACACTCGACCTTCCATTCAAACAGAGTATCACCATAATTTCAATAATAATTTATTTAAGCAACTGCCTGATTCCACTAAAAAAATCCTTTGCCATCTGCTGCTGTTCCTCGGCGCTGGCAGCGGGAACCGCGGCGTTGGCACGCACCAGCAGCGGCGCTTCTATATCAGCGATAAAACGGCTGGGCTGCTGAGGATACAACTTGCCGTATTTTTTGCGTTTTTCGGCTCCAAACAGCAGCAGGCGCTGGCGGGCGCGGGTGATGCCGACGTAACACAGGCGCCGCTCTTCGTCGATAGCGCCGCCACCGGTGATACTCTTGCCGTGGGGCAGCAGCCCCTCCTCCATCCCCACCAGAAATACCCAAGGAAACTCCAGCCCCTTACTGGAATGCAGGCTCATCAGCACCACGGCATCCTGCTTGAGCTTTTCCTCCTTGCTGCCGCGCTGCGGCTCATCGCGGTCGAGCAGGGATATCTTCTCCAGAAAGCCGCTCAGCGTCGGCAGCGGCTCCCGCTCCGCGTAATCGGCCAAAGCATTGACAACCTCGTGCAGATTGTCCACCCGCCGCCGCGCCTTGAGCGGATCGTCGGCGCTGCGGTACAGCTCATCCTCAAGTTTCAGTTCCTCAAACAGTTCCTGCACCGTTGCCACCAAAGCGGCAGAGTTGCGCAACCGGCGCTGATAGCGCTTGAGTAGCAGCATAAATGCCTGTACTTTCTCGCTTACATTGCTGCTTAAGCCAGCGACATCATGCGCCTGTTCCAGCACCTGCCACACGCCGCAATCACGTTCCAGCGAGGTCTGGATAATCCGTTCGGCGCTACCGGCACCGATACCGCGCCGGGGATAATTGAGAATACGCAGCAGATTGATCTCGTCCTGGGGATTGGCCAGCACGCGCAGATAGGCCAGGGCATCCTTTACCTCTTTGCGGTCGAAAAACTGCTGGCCGCCGATGAGCACATAGGGAACACCGGCATAGCGCAACTGGGTTTCAAACAGCCGTGACTGACTGTTGGTACGGTAGAGAACGGCAAAATCGCGATAGGACAACTTGCGCCGGAAGCACTGCGCCTGAATCATCTCCACCACTTTCTGCGCCTCCTCCTCGCCGTCGGCACAGCAATGATACTCCACCGGCGCTCCAGCGCCGGCCGCAGTCCACAACCGTTTGGCGTGGCGACGCGGACCGGCGCCAATAACAGCGTTGGCCAACTGCAGGATATTGCCGCTGGAGCGGTAATTCTGTTCCAGCTTGATTACCCGCGCGGTGGGATAGCGGTCGGTAAAAGTATGGATATTGTCGACGTCGGCACCGCGCCAGGAGTAGATAGACTGATCATCATCTCCCACCACACACAGATTGCCGTGCTCGCTGCTGAGCAATTTGAGCATGTGGTTCTGTACCCGGTTGGTATCCTGATATTCGTCCACCATCACATAGCGGAACTGACAGCGTCGGCGCACGCTCTCGTGATCCTCCAGCAGGCGGATGGCCAACAGCAGAATATCGTCAAAATCAACGGCATTACACGCTTTAAGGGCGCGCTGATAACGCGGATAGACGTCGGCACACAGATGGCTCAACTCGTCGCCGGCAACAGCGGCGTAATCGCCAGGGGCAACCATATCGTTTTTAGCTGCGCTGATGGCCCACAGCACCTGCTCAGCCTTGGCCGCCGCCTCTTTGCCATGATGGTTACGCAACAGCTCACGCACCATGCTCAACTGGTCGGTAGCGGAATAGATGGTAAAATTGTTTTTGTAGCCAAGGCGCTCTATCTCCTGCCGCAGCAGGCGCGCTCCCAGGGCGTGAAACGTGCAGATGCTCAACCCTTTGCAGCGCTGGCGTCCGGCGCTGGCAATAACGCGCTCACGCATTTCGCGCGCCGCCTTGTTGGTAAAGGTGAGGGCAACGATGGCGCTGCCGTCCACCTGGTTAAGCAGATGGACAATACGCGTGGTAATCACCCGCGTTTTGCCCGAACCGGCACCGGCGAGAATAAGCAGCGCTCCGTCGCGGTGCAACACCGCCTCGCGTTGCGGTTGATTGAGCTGCTGAAGGTCAAGTTGTGTATCCATAGACAAGATTTATAACTCCAGTCACCGGCCAGAACGAACAATCGTTCGACGATATGGGTGACACTGTTCATTTTGTGGCAATTGTTCTTGATTTAGCTCGGCAACATCGTGTATGGTGCGCCCATGTCACGACTTTTAATCCTGTTTATCTCTCTGGTATGGGCCTCGCTGGTATTTGTCTCGTGGGGCGGCAATCACGATGCCGCCACAGCCCAGGACAGCCCACCGGCTCAGACCCAGCAGCGCTGATTCAATAACGGCAGCTGCTTCCCTGCCTGGTTCCGCGCCGGTGCAGTTCCCCCTCAATAGCATTGAGAATTTCCCATTTCTTTAGCGACCAGCGTGGCGCCAGCAGCAGATCACGCGGCCCGTCGCCGGTAAGACGCTGTATCAGGGTGTCGGGATGGAGCCGTTCTATAACGTCAGCGGCCAGTTCAACATATTCATTTCGTTCCAGCAGTTTAAACTCCCCGCGTTGATACATCTCGCCCAGTTCGGTACCACGCAATACGTGCAACAGATGTATTTTGATGCCGTCTACGCGCAGCCGTGCCATTTCGTCGGCGGTAGCGAGGATGTCGCGGCGGCTTTCGCCGGGCAGACCGATGATGATATGGGCGCATACCCGCAGCCCGCGCCGTTTGGCTGCCGCATAGGCGGTGAGAAAACAAGCGTAATCGTGGCCGCGCCGCAACCGGCGCAGAGTGGCATCGTGGCAGCTCTGCACCCCCAGCTCCAGCCACAGGTAGGTGCGGCGGTGATATTCGGCCAGCAGATCCGCCACGGCGTCATCGACACAATCTGGTCTGGTACCGATGGCCAGCCCCACCACATCGGTCACACCAAGAGCGGCATCATAGTGGCGCCGCAACTCCTCCAGCGGCGCCCAGGTATTGGAAAACGGCTGAAAGTAGGCGATAAACCAGCGCGCTTTGTACTTGCGCACCATCACCTCCTTGCCGTGTTCCAACTGCCCGGCCACATCGAGAGAGCGGGCAATGCCAAAGGAGCCGGAGCCGTGCTCGCCACAGAAGATACAACCGCGATTTAGCCGCGCACCCCGGTTGGGACAGGAAAACCCGGCATCCACCGAGATCTTGTGCACCCGGCCGCCAAAGCGCTGCTTAAGCCAGGCGGAATATAGCCGATACGGCTTGTCCATCACTACTCGCTACGCCCCAGCCGCTCAAGATACTCCTGCCATTCACTTGGCAGCAGATCTTTTTTGCGGTTGTTGCACTCTTTACAGGCCGGAACACAGTTACCCTTGCTGCTGCGCCCGCCCCGCACCAGCGGCACCACATGATCGAGGGTAAGCTGCTGTGGCGGGAACTGCTCGCCGCAGTAATGGCAGACACCGCGGGCGATACGGTTCTTCCACCAGTTGGTGTTGCGCAGCTTACGCGCTTTGGCGCGCTCACACCGCAGTTGTTCCTCATCTACCTGGGGATAATAATCCATCTTCTCCTCATCCAGCAAAACTAAATAAGATGGCCAGGCAAACTTTTTGCGCCGCCATCAAATTATACAAACTTGCGTAAACAATAGCACCTTGCTAAATTGGCGCATATCATTATTATGCCATGATCCACAAAGTGGAACGCAACATAATTCAAGGGATGAAAGACAGGCAGTTATGCGAATTCTTATTGTCGGGGCAGGTCAGGTAGGATTTTTTCTGTGTGAACGGCTGGCACAGGAAGGACACGAGGTTACCCTCATCGACCGCGACGAAAACAATCTGCGCCGCGCTCAGGATCGTCTCAATGTCATGGGCATCTGCGGCAACGGTGCCAGTGCCGAGATTCTCGAACAGGCCGACATCAAGGATATGGACATCTTCATCGCCGTCACCAACTTAGACGAGGTAAACATTCTCGCCTGCCTGGTGGCGCGCGAATACAACGTAGCTACCCGGGTGGCGCGGGTTAAAAGTATCGAGTATCGCAGCCACGGCGCGGTGCTGTCCAAGGAAAAGCTCGGCATCGATCTGCTCATCAATCCCGCCAACGAGGTGGCCGACGAGATGACCCAGATTAGCTGCCGCAGCGGCGCCTTTGACGTGGCGGAGTTTGTCGAGGGGAAAATACAGTTTCTCGGCTACCGCATCGAACCGGACAGCCAACTGTGCGGCATGAGTCTGGCGGAACTGGGCGAGCTGCGCGGCATGTACCGCTTTATTGTCACCGCCATCATCCGCGACGACGAAACCATTATTCCGCGCGGCGACGACGTTATTCAGGCCGACGACCGCATCTTTATCTTCGCCCACAAGGAGGATCTTCCCTCCATCCAGTATCTGCTGTGCCCAACGGAAAAGAAAAAGCGCGGCCAGCGGGTATTTATCCTCGGTGGCAGCAAGGTGGGTACGCGCATCGCCATGCAACTGGAGCGGCTCGGCTGCGATGTGCGCCTGGTGGACAGGGACGAAAATAAATGCCTCAAGCTGTCGGCACGGCTGAAAAACACCATGGTGATCAACGCCGTCGGCACCGATATCCACGCCCTGTTAGAGGAGGGGATCGACAGCGCCGACGTGTTTATCGCCGTAACCGGCAATGACGAGACCAACATTCTATGCGCCCTGCTGGCCAAACAGCACGGCGCGGCGCGCACCCTGGCACTGGTAAACAAACCGGAGCTCATCAACCTGGCACCGACGCTGGGTATCGACGCCTGCGTATCGCCACGGCTGTGCGCCGCCGGGGCGATACTCAAGTATGTGCGCCGTGGCAGTATCGTCTCTATAGCCGCCATTGAGGGGAGCGACTCTGAAGCGCTGGAATTTGTTGTGCAGCAGCAGTGTCCCGGCATCGGCATGGCGCTGAAAAACATCAAGTTCCCCCAGGGGGCCATCATCGGCGCCATAGTGCACGGCAACGACTACGAGGTTGCCAGTGGCGATTCAATACTGCAGGCTGGCGACCGGGTGGTAGTATTCACCCTGCCGGAAGCCCTGACCAAAGTAGAAAAGTTTTTTGCTTAGATGAAAATCACCTTTGTTCTGCATATCCTCGGCGGCCTGCTCGTTTGTCTAGCGCTGGCCCTGCTCACTCCACTGCCGCTGGCGGTGTACGAAGGGGCTGACACCGTCAGTGCCTTTACCTGGTCGGCGGTTATCTGCCTGACGCTCGGTACCATCTGTATTAAAGTGTTTCCGGGCAAAAAAGAGCTGTCGGTGCGTGAAGGCTTTGCCGTAGTCAGTTTTGCCTGGATGATCTTTGCCGTGTTTGCCGCCCTGCCCTACCTGTTCAGCGGTGCCATTCCGGCACCGGTGGACGCGGTGTTTGAAACCATGAGCGGCTTCACCACCACCGGCTCCACCATCCTCACCGAAATAGAAAGTCTGCCCCACAGCATCCTGTTCTGGCGCGCCATGACACACTGGCTGGGCGGCATGGGTATCATCGTGTTGTCGCTGGCGATTCTGCCCATGCTCGGCGTTGGCGGCATGCAGCTGTTTCAGGCTGAAGTTCCCGGCCCTACGGCGGATCGGCTCAAACCGCGCATTCAGGATACGGCCAAATTGCTCTGGGGGGTGTATGTATTGCTTACCGGCGTGGAAACCCTGCTGCTGATGGCCGGAGGGATGAACTTTTACGAGGCGATATGCCACGCCTTTGCCACCATGGCCACAGGGGGATTTTCCACCCGCAACGCCTCGGTGGCCGCCTTCGACAGCGCCTATATAGACTGGGTAATCACCGCCTTCATGTTTATCGCCGGGGTAAATTTCTCCCTGCACTATTATGCTTTACGCGGACGCATCGGCGAGTATTTTCGCAATGAGGAGTTTCGTTTTTACCTGTTTATTACCGCTGCCGCCACCGCTATTGTGGTGTGGATGAATCACAACGTGGTTTACGATTCACTGGTGGACAACCTGCGTTACAGTGCTTTTCAAACCACGTCGATTCTCACCACCACCGGCTTCGGCACCGCCGATTATGAAAAATGGCCGGTGCTGACCCAGTATATACTGGTATTGCTGATGTTTATCGGTGGCTGCGCCGGTTCCACCGGCGGCGGCATCAAGGTGGCACGCATTCTGCTGATTCTCAAGCACGCCTCGGTACAGTTGTACCGCCTGATTCATCCGCGCACGGTGCGGGTGGTAAAACTGGGAGATGAGCCGGTAAACGCCGACGTGATGCAGGCGATTCTGGGCTTTTTCGCTCTGTTTATGCTGGTGTTTGTGGTGGCTTCGTTCACCATGGCCGCCTGCGGTATGGATCTGGTCTCCGGCGGCGCGGCGGTTATCGCCACCTTGAGTAACATCGGCCCCGGCCTGGGCAGTGTCGGTCCCACCGACAATTTCGCCCATATCCACCCAATCGGCAAAGGTGTTTTAATTTTATGTATGCTGCTGGGGCGACTGGAACTGTTTACCGTGCTGGTGCTGTTTATGCCGTCGTTCTGGCGCAAGTAACAGCAGATTATCGCCAGTTGCGGCGGGCAGGCGATCAGCTTCGCAACATCACAAAACCCATCTGGCGGCCGGTCTGCCCTGCGTCGCGACGATGAGAAAAAAACAGCTCGCGGTGCTCCCAGGTACACAGCCCGCTCACATCGCAATTACCGGCACTCACACCGGCCTGCTCCAGTTGCAACTGGATACTGCGGCACAAATCAAGGCGCCACTGATCAATATCCACCTCTTCGGCCACTTGCTCCCAGTTGCCAACTCCGCTGCGGAAGGCATCGCGTACATCGCGTCCCACCTGATAATGCGCCGCGCCGATGCCGGGACCAACGAAAGCGCGGATATCACCGCCGCAACAGCCGAACTCCTGACGCATGGAGGCGACCACCTTGCCTACCAGCCCGGCGGCACAGCCACGCCAGCCCACGTGTACCGCCGCAATCACCCGCCGCCCGACATCGAACAGCAACACCGGATAGCAGTCGGCCACCAGCATCCCCAACATCAGACCGCTCTGATTGGTGATTACCGCGTCCGCCTCCACCTCGCGAAAATGGCTGACATCATAGTTGGCGCTGTCCACCACTACCACATCGCAACCGTGCACCTGCTTCACCAGCAACAGGTGATGCAGCGGCACGTCAAACTCGCGCAAAAAGGTGGAGCGGTTGCCTTCGACGTTGTAGGGCGCGTCGTCGGTGTTGTCCCCCAGGTTGAGAGAGTTGTACGGTGGTCGACTGACGCCGCCATTGCGGGTGGTCACTGCGGCAATCACGTCATCGCCCACACTCCAGTCGGCTTGGGCCACAGTAATTTTGCCGTATTTAGTCAATTTCATCTTCGCTACTGCTCCATATCTCTTCTATACTGTCGATGGCATACTTTCTGTCCAGATGCGCCAGCAATTGTGCCATATCAGGCGGCAGCGAACAGGTAAACTCCATATATTCTTCCCGCCGGGGATGAACAAAACCGAGCAGACGCGCGTGCAATGCCTGGCGCTGAAACTGGTGTACTTCGCG
>JAMOOS010000013.1 GCA_027065245.1 Desulfuromonadaceae bacterium
AGAGTTAAAGGGATTATCTCTGAACGATTTTCTGCTTAAGAAGATGGGAACGACGTGGGATCGTTTGATTGAAGATAATGCTACACTTGATGATATTGATGATATTGCTGTCGAACAATTTAAATTCGATGCTGCTAAAGCAGGACGATTGCCTGATCTGACGGATTTATCCACTGAATGTGTGCTTGAGAAGCTGCGATTGGTAACTCGTAACGGAATAACCAGGGCAGCTCTAGTGATGTTTGGCAAAGATCCCGGTGCATTTTATCCTAACCTGTTCGTTAAAATAGGTCGGTTTGGAGATAATGATGCCGATTTGCGTTTTCAGGAGGTTTGCGAAGGCAACCTGATTCTGATGCTTCGCGATGTTGTTGAGCAATTGGAAAAAAAGTTTCTTACCAAGCCGATCCGTTTTGAGGGAATGCAGCGTGTTGAGGAGCTGGAATATCCAGTTGACGCTTTGCGTGAAATGCTCCTTAACGCACTGGTTCATCGCAATTATCTAGGCAGTATGACGCAGATGAGAGTGTATGACGACCGGTTGACACTCTGGAACGCGGGCACTTTGCCTGATGAATTGAGCATAGAGAAATTGTTTCTTTCCCACGAGTCTATTCCGCGCAATCCACTGCTTGCCGAAGTTTGTTATAAAGCTGGATATATAGATTCATGGGGGCGTGGGGTCGAGAAGATTGTTAGATCCTGTAACGATGCCGGGTTGCCGGAACCTCGGTTTGCTGAGCGCTCTGGCGGTATGCTGGTTGAGTTGAGGCGGGTAACGCCGGCGGAAAATTCGGATATTTTCGGAACGATTGCGGAACGATTGCGGAACGATTGCGGAACGGGGCCGGCAGATGTGTTTGCAATTATCTGTTGTCATCCGGAATATACGGCAGAGCAGATAGCGGCAGAGATGGGCAAATCACCCAGATCGGTTGAAAATTATCTGGCTAAACTGAAACAGGCCGGATTTATTGTAAGGAAGGGACCGAAGCTTGGCGGTCGCTGGGAGGTTAATCTATGATCGGATACGCTGTGAATGTTGATATATTCTTGTTTGCTACAAGCTCGCATGTGCCGATAGATAGTGTTATTTAGTTTGTGCTGTCAACTATGAGTGTGTCGGATTTCACGGATCGAAGCGCAATCGACTGGTCGGAAAAGAGCGGAAATATACACCGGTCAGACGGTTTTGCAGACGATTCATGGAGAGTCCGACAGGCTCCCAGATAAACGAGGTGCCATGTCTGCGGTAACAATGAAAATAGTCTATCCCCGTTGGGCCAAGCTGGAGCGGCAGACGGAGTTTCATCTGCCGCCGCACGGGCCGGTGGTGTTTGCCGCTTCGTTGCCGGACGATGTGGCGGTGCTGTTTACCGACGAGAATGTCCAGGTGCTCGATTTTGACGAGCGGGTGGATATTGTCGCTTTGTCGGTGATGCTGACCTGCCAGCTGCCGCGTGCGTTTGCCATTGCGCGTGAATTTCGCGCCCGTGGTGTGCCGGTGATGTTTGGCGGTATTGCCACCATGCTCCACGCCGATGAGGTGCAGCAGCACGCTGATTGCGTGTTTTTAGGGGAGACGGAAGGGCGGATGCGTGCTGTTATTGACGATTTTATGGCCGGGCGGCTGAAAAAGGTCTACAATTTTATGCACAACTATCCCGCCATCGAGGATGTCGGTACCGCGCGGCGCGATATTCTGCAGCGCGAGCTGTATAATTATCGCGGTGTGCAGATGCTCGATCTGGTGCATACCTCGCGTGGGTGCAAGTTTAAATGCTATCCGTGCTGCACCGGCTATCTGGGCGGGCAGCAGTTTCGCCCCCGTCCCATCGAAAAAGTGGTGGAGGAGATTGCCGCCATCCCCAACAATCGCCTGTTTATCGTCGATAACTCCATGGCGCAGGATAAACAGTGGCTGCTGGAGCTGTTCAAGGCCATTGCGCCGCTGAAAAAGAAGTGGGTTTCCCACCCGCTACTCGACGATGACGAGGTGCTGCGCGCCGCTGCCGACGCCGGGGCGTGGTATGTCTATCAGGCGGTGTTTGACACCTCAGATGTTATCCGCGGCCGGATAAAGCGCCTCAAAGAGCACGGTATCGGCGTGGAGGGAACCATTCTGCTCGGCACTGATGATCAGGATGCGGATTATATCCGCAGTCTGGTCGATTTTCTGCTGGAGATCGATCTTGATGTGGCCGAATTTACTATTATGACACCGTTTCCCCATTCACCGCTGCGTGCGCAGATGGAGAAGGAGGGGCGGATTTTATCAAATAACTGGGCTGACTACACCGCCGACAAGGTGGTGTTTCAGCCAAAACAGATGACGGTGGACGAGTTGCAGCAGATGTTCTACTACGCCTGGGACACCTTTAACGCCGACGGTGGTTACAAACTCAAAATGGGGCGGTTGTTCCGGCGGGTGATTGAGCGCGAGATGGCCGACGGTACCTACCGCCGCTACGACAGTAAAAAACGGCGCCGTTTCAATATCCAGCGTGATGCCTGATGAGTCGCGTCTTTTTGTTGTCGAGCAATGTCGCCACTGAACCGTATCCGGTGTATCCGCTGGGGATGGCGATTATCGCCGCGGCGCTGCAGCGATGCGGCCACGAGCTGCGTCAGTTCGATATGCTGGTGCACCAGCGGGATGGTGCCGATGTCGGCGCGGCGGTGCGCGAGTTCAAGCCCGATTTTATCTGCGTATCCCTGCGCAATATCGATAACGTCGATTCTTTCAGCTCCGATGAAAACTGGTATCTCAACGACGCCCGCCTGCTGATTGAGCGTCTGCGCCGCCACAGCGACGCGCCGGTTATTATCGGCGGCCCGGCGTTTTCCATTATGCCGCAGCAGATTCTGGATTTTGTCGCCGCCGATTATGGTATCTGCGGCGAGGGGGAACAGGCGCTGGTGGAACTTATTGATGCCCTTAAGCAGGGGCGCTCCATGCCGCGTGTCTACAGCGGCGCCGCTCCCATTGCCGGTGCCGCCATGATCAGCCCGCTACTGGTGCCGGAGTATGTCGACTACTACCAGCAGCACAGCGGTATGGTAAACCTGCAGAGCAAGCGCGGCTGCCCCTATCGCTGTGTCTACTGCACCTATCCGGCCCTGGAGGGGAGCAGCTTCCGTCTGCGTCAACCCGGCGCGGTGGTGGATGATATGGAGCGGCTGCGGCGTGATTTTGGCAGCGACCACATCTTTTTTACCGATTCCACCTTCAATGACCATCAGGGCCACTATCTGGAACTGGTGGAGGAGATAATCCGCCGCGACCTGAAGCTGCGCTGGTGCGCCTTTTTCCGTCCTCAGGGGCTGAACGACACCACGCTGGCGCTGCTCAAGCGTTCCGGTCTGTACGCCATGGAGATGGGGACCGATGCCGCTTGCGACCGTACCCTGGCCGGGCTGGACAAGGGCTTTACCTTTGCCGAGGTGCTGCGCTGCCATCAGAGCGCGCTGCGGGCGCAAATTCCCTGCGCCCATTTCATCATGTTCGGCGGCCCGGAGGAAACGCCCGACAGCGTGGATGAAGGGCTGGACAATATCGCCCGGCTGGAAAATACGGTGGTGTTCGCCTTTTCCGGCATCCGTATTCTGCCGCGCTCGCGGCTGCATCGGCGCGCCATAGACGATGGTGTTATCAGCGCCGATACCAGCCTGCTCAAGCCGGTGTACTATCTCTCGCCCAAAATCGACCGCGAGTGGATGAATATGCGTATTCTCAAGTCCTTTGCCGGGCAGAGAAACCGTATCTTTCCGCCGTCCAAAGGGCAGGAGCAGATGCGTATGATGAACAATTTCGGCTTTAAGGGAATCTTGTGGGATCAGATGGTCAGTTTCACCGCCGGACGGCGGCGTCGACCGCGCCGGAGGCCGCGCCATGATTGACGATAAACGGGTGCTGCTGGTTCATCCCCTGGGCTATGCCAGCAAACGCGCCGCCAACGATGTGTCGCGTCTGGCCAATATCATGCCGCCGCTGGGTCTGGCGCAGATCGCCGCCTATCTGGAGCAGCGCGGCATCCATACCGATATTATCGACTGTTATGCCCGCCCCGATTCCGACAACCGCATTGTCGAATACGTGCGCGAGCACCGTCCGGCGTGGGTGGGGCTGAGCTGTACCACGTCAAGTTTTCTCGATGGCGCGCGTATTGCCGCCATGGTTAAAGGGGAGAACAGCGCCGTGCAGGTGGTGGCGGGCGGGCCGCATGTGTCGGCGCTTAAAGAGCGGCTGCTGGCCGATTATCCATTGTTCGACGCGTTTATCGTCGGCGAAGGGGAGGAGAGCTTTTATCAGCTTGTTGTCAGCAGTGTGGCCGAGCGCAGCACATTGAGCGGCGTGGTGTGGCGCGGCACTGATGGCAGCGTGGTGTTTAACGGCTACCGCCAGCCGGGGCTGAATCTGGATGAACTGCCGTTCCCCGCCTATGACAAGCTGGACGGCTTTCCGCGTA
>JAMOOS010000014.1 GCA_027065245.1 Desulfuromonadaceae bacterium
CGCTCTGGTATTAAAGTCAAGCAATAGACCGTTAGCGGCGATAAAAGCCAGATTGCGTTCTATACGCTGCTGCACCTCCGGCAGCAACAGATGCGCAGGATACGCGTCATCGTAGAGACGGATGAGGTCGAAATGGCCGACAACCGCTGGTTGCAAATGATGCAGCATGGCGAACTGAGCGTCAAAATAAGCGCAGTACAGCTCTGCGTAGCCGCCGCACAATTCCAGCGCCCGGGCATAATCGGCGCGGCCAAAATCAAAGCAGCACTCGTGCACATGATGCACCGACCCAACAATATAATCCAAAGCGTATTCGCGCCGCAACCGTCTAATCCACGGAATCGCGCCGGCATAAAACTCACCCTCCATGGCCACATAGATGGTCATCCGCCCGGCATAGTGCTGCTGCAACTGCCGGGCAGTGGCAACATAAGCGGCAAAACGACGCTGCATCTGCGCCGCGCTCAGGCCCGCCTCGACCTCGTCGGGGTAGCGACCGGCATCGGTCATGGGCGGCATGTGCTCGGTCAAACCGATCCATCTGAATCCGGCGGCGGCGTAAGCGGCGACAATCTGCTCCAGATCGTCGCGGGCATGGAGGCAGAACTGGCCGCTGTGACCGCCGTGGGCGGAAACCCGGACAATATCGGCGTTATGTTTCATTGCGCGCCCCCTTTTACATTTGTGTCGGTTGGGTTAGAATATGCTGCACAGGTTATTTTCGATCATCATCACGCCAGACAGGAGCCACGATCATGAAACATGCCATCACCACCAATGCCGCCCCCGCCGCCATCGGCCCGTACTCACAGGCAGTAAAAAGCGGCGAACTGCTGTTTTTTTCCGGCCAGATTCCCATCGATCCGGCCAGCGGCGAGCTGGTTACCGGCTCCATCACCGCCCAGGCCGAACAGGTGCTGGATAATGTCAGCGCCCTGCTGGCTGCCGCCGGGCTCACCTGCGCCAACGTGGTCAAGACCACCATCTACCTCACCGACCTTGGCGACTTTGCCACGGTAAACGACATCTATGCCCGCTACTTTTCCGCCCCCGCCCCGGCGCGCGCCTGTGTGCAGGTAGCCGCCCTGCCCAAAGGGTGCGCCATCGAAATAGAAGGAATCGCCAGCTACGCCTGAGCAAAACCGTGACGATCCCGGCCCAACCGGGGGCTGTCCCAATATTTTGCGCTACTTGCGATACTGAATATAGCTATCCAGCCCCAGCCGCTTCAGCCGCCGTACCACCTGTTCCGCCTGCTGATAACTGCTGCGACTGTCGACCACCACCTCGTAACGGCGATGCACCCCGCTGCCGCACTGATACAGCCGCCCGGCTACGCCCAGCTTGCGCAGGCGGTCGATACGTTCCTCGGCGTAGTTGCGGTTGTGGTACACGCCACTGATTACCAGATAACCTCGCGGTAGCGGCGGCGGTGCAGCAGCCGCCGTTGTAACCGCTGCGCCACGCCGTTTGACCGCCGCCACCGGCTCCGGCGGTATGGCGTTCACCACCGCAGGCGCTTTTTCCGTCCCGGTGGTTGCGCCATTATCGCCCCAGATAACAGCGTCATAAGGCACTATCCGCTGCACAATATAGTAACTGGCCGCGGTTTTTATCAGCCGGGGCGGAGCAAACACCTCTGTGGCCGCCAGTTGCGCGGCCAGGTCATCATCCAACGCATCCGCCTCGATGCGCCCCACATAGCCACCCCGTTTGGCGCCAGCACCTGTAGAACGCTGCCGCGCCAACTCTTCAAATAGCTCGCCATCGTCGAGCAGTTGCATCAGTTCCCTGGCACTGGCGGCACTTTTGACCACGATCTGACGGAAAAACAGGCGGTTATCCTCCCGCCACGCTTGTTGCGGCACTTTGCAACCGATATCACGCAACTTGCGCCGCAGATCAAAACCGGGCAACCCCAACTTGTCAGCCAGCAGCAGCGCCACAGCCGCGCGGTGATAATTGCCGAGGCGGTAATACACCTCGCCCAGATAGTAGTAGCCGAACGAAAATGCCGGGTTGAGTTGCAACACCCGCTCAAACTCGCGCCGCGCCTGGGGCAGCTGCCGCGCCGCCAGGTAGTAAACCCCCAACTCCATGTGGAGAAAATCTTGCTCACGCGTCCGTTTGAGCGCCAGCTTCATCTCGTCGATGGCCTGATCGGTAAAGCCAAGCTGGTACAACACCTGCGACAGTTGGCGGTGTACGTTAGGGTCGTCGCAACCACTGCGCAACGCGCGGCGATAAGACTGCGCCGCCCAGAACGGATGCCCCGCCTCAAGATGGCGCTGCGCCAGACGCAGATGGACATCGGCAACGGCCACATCGGCGGCAGTCACCTCACCGGCAGCAGCGCCGCCAAGAAAAATAGTCAGTAACACTGCGATTATCGTCTGTTTAATCATGATAGTCTCTCAAAATAAACTGTGGCCACCTCAATCGGCACCGAGACGCTGCATCACCTGCTGCATATCCTGCCACACTTCCCGCTTGCCGCCGGGATTGCGCAGCAGATAGGCGGGATGAAAAGTGGGCATAAGGTCGGTACCCTGGTAACTGTGCCAGCGCCCGCGCAACCGGCTGATGGGGGTCTGGTCGTTCAGCAGGGTCTGCGCGGCAAATCTACCCAGGGCGACAATCACCTGCGGCTTGATTACCGCCAGCTGGCGCAGCAGGAACGGCTCGCAGGCGGCAATCTCCTCCTCGCGCGGGTTACGATTCTGCGGCGGCCGACATTTGACCACGTTGCAGATATACACATCGGCGCGACTCAGTCCCATGGCAAACAGTATCCGCTCCAGCAACCGCCCCGCCTCACCGACAAACGGCTCGCCGCATTGATCCTCCTCGCGCCCCGGCCCTTCACCGACAAACACCAGCCGCGCCGCCGGATTGCCAGCGCCAAACACCAGTTTGTTGCGCCCGCGCCCCAGCGCACAGCGCTGACAATCGCCCAGCTCGGCCCGAATATCCTCCAGCGTCTCCGCCCGCTCTGGCCGCTGTCGCAGCGGCAGATACAGTTCATCGACACCAAGAGCGCGCAACTCCTCAAGAATCGCCCCTGTCTGGCACAACAATTGGTTGTATAGCTGTTCCCGCGTCTGCTCCATCATCTGCCATCCGCGCTGCTACGATAAATCACTTTACCGCAGTCGTCATTGTGGCGCTTGAGCTGCGCCGACTCAATAGTGTCATAACTGTCAACATCAAAAAAACAGGGCAGACAGGTATCGTCTGCCAGGGCCTCTGCCGTCATCTGGCGTCTGCACCCGTTGCTCTTCTCCCCCACAACAACGGCGCAATGTTGTATAGTAAGCACATAACCGCGAGGATTACTTATGCTCAAACTACTATGCAGCATAGCAGTATTGACCGTACTGTGGCCGAAACAGGCGTTAGCCTGGGGCTTTGGTGTCCACCTGCAACTGGGCCAGCAACTGCTGCGTGATATGTCGGCCCTGCCCGCCCACCTGCAGCAACTGCTGGCGGCGTTTCCCAACGATTTTCTCTACGGCTGTATCAGCGCCGATATCACCCTGGGGAAAAAACACACCCACTATCTCAAACACTGCCACAGTTGGAACACAGGGCGGCAATTACTCGATAACGCCGCCAATGCCGCCCAACGCGCCTGCGCGTATGGATATCTCAGCCATCTGGCCGCCGACACCATTGCCCACGCCTACATGGTGCCGTTCAAAACCGTGCGCAGTTACTCCACCCTGCTGCTCAACCATCAATACTGGGAACTGCGCTTTGAAGCCCAGATTCCCGCCCATCAGTGGCGCCAGGCGCGGCTGCTGGCGCGCCACGACTTCACTCAGCACGACGAACTGCTGCAACACACCATCGCCACCACACTGTTTTCTTTCGATACCAACAAAAAGTTGTTCAACTCCATGCTGCTCATCAGCCGTATCCGCCGCTGGCGCAAACTGCTGCGCGCCATGGACAGCCATTCCAGCTGGCAGTTGACAGAACAGGAGCGACGCGAATACCTGGAACTGGCCGCCACCGCCACCACCAGTGTGTTAAGTGACGAAAACAGCCCCTACCTCAACGCCGACCCCAGCGGCGAGCGCGCGCTGTACGTGGCCGACCAGCTGCGTGCCAACCTTAACGCCCTGTGGCTGGACGGCAAGGTGGCCACCGCCGAGCATAACACCCTGCTGGCCGCCATCAAAAACGAGTTTCGCGCCGCCGTTACTGAACCGGCGCGGCTGCTAAACCTGCTGGCCGATTAACCGCACCACCCGCTCAAGTAGATTGTCGGCCACGGCGTCTTTGCTCATCTGCGCCAGTTTTTCCACCCGCCCGTCGGCGTAAATAAAATTGACAATGTTGGTATCGACATCAAAACCGGCGCCGCTGGCGGTGATATCGTTGGCGACAATCATATCCAGGTTTTTGCGCCGCAACTTGTCGGCGGCGTGCTCAAGCAGTTTTTCGCTC
>JAMOOS010000015.1 GCA_027065245.1 Desulfuromonadaceae bacterium
CACGGATGTTCAGCTTGCTGGTGATGTTGTTATGCACCCAGTGCTTGTCCCACCATTCCACCGGATTCACCGGCACACCACCAACGATAACTCCAAAATGGAGATGGTCGCCACCGGCCAATCCGGTGGCGCCGGTACGGGCGATGATCTGGCCGCGCTGCACCTGCTCGCCCACCTGAACATTAATTGAGCTGAGATGGGCGTACAAGGTCTGCAGCCCCAGACCGTGATCGATAACTATACATTGACCGTAAATACCGAGAAAATCAGCAAATATCACCGTTCCGCTGTTGCTGGCCGGTACTTTTGAACGGGCAACGGAGGCGAGATCGATACCGAGATGGCGTTGCTGATCGATCTCCTTGCCTTTATATTTATAGTGGCGCAAATCACCAAAAGTGGCACGGGTGGCAGCACCGGGCTGGCGAATAAAGCGCTCATTGCTCCAGGTAAATTCCGCAGCGCTATTGGCGGCCAGTTGGTGCAAAAAGGCACGATTTTGCGGCCGCAACTGGCGATTGACCGCCAGAAATACCTCCAGCGGCGATTGTGCCTGCGGGAACATATCCTGAAATTGCGGCATTTTACTGTTGAGAAATCCGTCACTTACATTGATGGTATCCACACGGAAACGGTGCTTGCGCAAATGGTAGTAAAAACCGCCGACCCCCTTGTTGCCAGCGTTATCACGGGCAACAACGCGCGGCACCGTGTCCAGATCGACATCATACGGAAAAGCAAACAGACACAGGTAGCGACCATCACTCTGGCGATAACCGGGGAAAAAGTATTTCCCCAGTTGCACGCCACTGTTCTTGACTTCTTCGCCAACGCTATACACCACCAGGGCGCTGCCGCCCACCGTCATATTGTGCGCATTGCTAAGTACGGTAATCAGTGGCGGCCTGGTATCACGCACATAGTTGCACACCCGGCTACCGCGATTGCCCTTGCCGAGATGATAAACGGCCGCATCACCGGCCTCCACCTGCACCACCACCTCCCCATCTATCAGGCGCAGTTTGTTGAGTTCCAGCACCTCATCAACAGTAACGGTATTTGCGGGATACTCGCGCTTGAGCAGCTGAAACTGGCGGCCATTCTGCAGTACGGTAACAGCAAGCCGCGCCACCCCACTACCATCTTCCACATGCAGCCGGATCTCGCTGGCGCGGTTTATATTGCCACCGGCGGGGGTTACTGTTATCTGTGGCGCCGCCGTATCGTCAAAATAAAAATAACCGCCGGCGGCACAGGCTGCCAGCAACAGCAACACAAGAAACGACTTAAATGATTTCACGCTATTACCTCTCTTTATCGTACTGATAATATCCTGTTTTACTCATCGCGCCAGCCATGGGCACAGCAGCGTTGACACACTCTAACAGATTTGTCCCAACGACGAAACCGCATAGTAGCACCCGCGGCAATGGTAAAATCTTTTGAATTTGCCGCTGCGACATGTATACTGCGCGGGGTAAGATATCTTGCTTGATGGTCTCAACAGCGGAGAAATCGTGGCTTTTAATCGTGGCAAAACCTACAAAGAGATGCTCAGTGCAGCACAGGATGTTTCCGCCGCACACTGGGAAGTGCTGCGCGCCCCGTTTGAACAGGTGATGGAACAGCAGCAGGAGCGGATGAAGGAGATCTCCACCGACTGGATTCGCACCGGCATCAGCGACAAGGCCCTTGACGCCCAGTTGCAGGAGTTGCAACAAATTTTCATCCTGGTACTGGAAAAAATTCCTGACGCCGATCAGGAGATCTGCCGTCGCGCCACCAAGGCAGCCATTACCCGCTTCTGGGAAGCACTGATGGCCGCCTTGTAAGCGCTGCCGCCTTCACCGCATCAATCCGTAACAAACAGCGCTCTCCAGCAAGCGCTCCAATGGCGCGTCGTCACCATCCAGCCAGTGGATGTGGCAACCGCGCTTCTCCATGCGCCGAAACCAGGTCTCCTGCCGTTTGGCAAATTTACCGATGGCGCGCTCCAGCCCCTGCACCATGGTGGCATAATCCATCTCTGACTGCAGATAGCGCGCGATAAAACGGTACTCCAGGCCGTAAAACTCCAACGCCGACCAAGCTACACCATCGGCATGCAGGCGGCGCACCTCCTCCACCATCCCGTCGTCGAGACGCTGACGCAAACGCGCACCAATGCGCTTTCGCACCACTGCCCGCGGCCAGCGCAAGCCGAACACCAGCGCCCGCAACCCATCTATAAGCGGTGCCGTTTCCGCATTTTGCCGCGCCCGGGCGATCTCAATGGCGCGCAGCAGCCGCTGGCGCTGGTGCAGATCGGTGGTATTGTGCTGCTGTGGCTGCAACCTAAGCAGATAGGCTCGCAAACGTTCATCGCTCCAGTCGGCCACTTCGTGGCGCCACTGTTCATCCACCGCAGCAGCGACCAGTTGTTCATTGGCCAGCACGGTTTCGAGATACATACCGCTGCCGCCGCACATAAGCGGCAAACGGCCACGGTCACGCACAGCGGCATAACTGCGCCGGAAACAGCGCTGGTATTCAAACAGGTTAAACTCCTGTCCCGGTGCGGCGATATCGATGAGATGGTAAGGCACGTCGGCGTACTCGGCCAGATCCTTGCCGGTACCGATATCCATACCGCGATAAACCTGGCGCGAATCGGCGGAGATAATTTCGCCGTCAAGCCGCCGCGCCGCCGCCACCGCCAGCGCCGTTTTACCCGTGGCGGTAGCGCCGAGGAGCACCAGCAGATTGGGCGGCTCTGTGCCGGGAACACTACAGGTTACGTTAATCATTTACTTGGGCTTTCCTAAACGGTTACACTCTGGTAGATTATGGCGGCAGGCGCCAACGGCGCATAGTTCACAGTAGAACAGGCAGAGAATCGGACACCGATGAGCTTATCCACCACCATAATCCCCCGCGACGAACACAACATCTCCCGTTCCATGATCGACGAGAACTGCCTCAAGGTTCTCTACCGTCTGCGCCGCAACGGCTTCAAAGCCTATCTGGTGGGCGGCAGTGTACGCGATCTGCTGCTGGGTCGCCAGCCGAAAGATTTTGATGTCGGCACCGATGCCACGCCGGAGCAGGTACGCAAACTGTTCCGCAACTGCCGTCTGGTGGGTCGCCGCTTTCGCCTGGCGCATATCATGTTCGGGCGCAACAATCTGATAGAGGTAGCCACCTTTCGGCGCAAACCAAGGACTGAAGAGCTGGACGCTGCCGATAATGAGCGCTTTTTTGCCGAAAACCTGTTCGGCACACCGCAACAAGACGCTTTCCGGCGCGATTTTACCATCAACGCCCTGTTTTACGATATCAACAACTTCTCAATTATCGACCATGTCGGCGGCCTGACTGATCTGAAAAACGGCGTCATCCGCGTTATCGGCGACCCGGACGAGCGTTTCAACGAAGATCCGGTGCGTATGCTGCGCGCGCTGGAATTTTCCGCCCGACTCGGCTTTAGCCTGCACGACGACATCCCCGCCGCCATAGAACGCAACGCCGCCAGCCTTATCGGCGCCGCACCGGCACGCATGCGCGAGGAGATAATGGAACTGTTCCGCCACAAGGTGGCCGGCAAAGTGCTGCAAAAGGCAGAGCATTTGCATCTGGCGGAATTTATCATCCCCGGCTACGCGCCGCAACGCGCCAATTTCGACCTGTTGCGCCAACTGGATATCCGCACCGCCAGCGGGGTAAAAGTCACCGAACCATTTGCCCTGGCAGTGCTGTATCTGCCCCAGTTCTGCGCCAGATGCCATAACGATATGAACATCGGCGAGGTCCACAAGCTGGCCACCAGCCAATTGAGCGGCCACTGCCGCTACTTTTCCATCGCCAGCGGTATCCGCCACCAGGCCCGCGAGCTGTTCATCGCCTTCTTCCGCCTGCGCCGTGGTCGCGGCCGCCGCGGCGAACAGCGCTTTTTACGCCATCCTGCCGCCGCAGAAGGGCTGGAACTGTACCGTTTGTGGTGCGCCGCCACCGGCAGCGATAAGGAGTTGCTGGAAAGCTGGCAGCTGGCCATGAACGACAGAGAAGCACCACCGTCAACAGCGCCAACGCGCAAACGCCGCCCACGGCGGCGGCGCCGCCGACGTCAACCGCCGCAAAATGTGGCTAAAGAGTAGTTATAGTTGTAGCAATTTGCTCGCGTGGACGATTCTCAAGACATAAACAGCATTGCCGCTTATTTTATAGATGACGCGGTAGTTTTTATGGAGTAAATGGCGATAGTCAGTGGAGAAAAAGCTGTTCTCGGCGATAAGAGCACAGCGCATTGGCAGCGCGGCAAGAGTGTAGATTTTCTCCTCCAGCTCACCGATAAAACACCGTGCGGCAATGACATTATCAGCGGCAATACAGGTAAATATCTGCTGCAGATCTCTTTGCGCGCTTGCTGCTATGAATACATCATATGCCGTTGTCACATTTGAACTCC
>JAMOOS010000016.1 GCA_027065245.1 Desulfuromonadaceae bacterium
CGTAACAATGCGTAGCACCGTAGGTTGGGTAGAGCAGAGCGAAACCCAACGAATGATGGCGGCCCGTCACGAACCTGTTGGGTTTCATTGCATTCTACCCAACCTACCTTAATGCCGTAACAATGCGTAGCACCGTAGGTTGGGTAGAGCGTAGCGAAACCCAACGAATCATGGCAGTTCATTACGAACCTGTTGGGTTTCATTGCATTCTACCCAACCTACCTTAATACCGTAACAATGCGTAGCACCGTAGGTTGGGTAGAGCGTAGCGAAACCCAACGGATCATGGCGCTGCTCGTTACAAACCTGTTGGGTTTCATTGCATTCTACCCAACCTACCTTAATGCCGTAACAACGCGTAGCACTGTAGGTTGGGTAGAGCGCAGCGAAACCCAACGAATCATGGCAGCTCATTACAAACCTGTTGGGTTTCATTTCATTCTCCCCAACCTACCTTAATGCCGTTGGCAATGCGTAGCGAAACCCAACGGATACCCGAGAAGGAATTGTCATTTACGCGCAATATTCACCGATCACCGCCAGAAACTCGGCGGCGTATTTTTCCAGTTTGTGTTTACCAACGCCGGAGATCTCCAGCATGGCACCTTTATCGCGCGGCAGGTAAAATGCCATTTCCATCAGGGTGGCGTTGTTGAATATAAGATACGGCGGCACGCCGTGCTGCTGCGCCAGCTTTTTGCGGCACTGACACAACTGCTCGTACAATTCCTCGCTGTAGTCGAGATCCATGGCGCGCTGTTTCGGCTTTTTTTCGGCCTTATTGACTTTAAGGCGTGGCTTGGCCAGATGAAGTTTCTCACCGCCGCTGAGTACCTGACGCGCTTTGGCGCTAAGGCGCAGAATCGAGTAATTGGCCACATCCTGATACAGATACCCCAGGTGCAGCAGTTGTCTTATCAGGCTGCTCCAATGCTGCTGAGATTTATCTTTGCCGATGCCGTAGGTACTGAGCTGGTTATGGCGCAATTGCGCGATGCGCTGATTATCGGCGCCGCGCAGTACGTCGATGACATGACGGGCGCCGTAGCGCTGACCGACGCGAAACACACACGACAGCACCTTCTGGGCATCGATGGTGGCATCGTAGCGTTCGGGCGGATTGAGACACATATCGCAATTACCACAATCCTCATCGAGGTTGTCGCCAAAGTAAGCCAGTAGCGCCCGGCGGCGGCAGGTGAGCGGCTCGGCGTAACTGACCATGGCATTAAGCTTGTGCAGCTCAATCCGTTTCTGCTCCTCGTTCCCTCCCTTCTCTATCAAGCCGCGTACCAGGGCAATATCGCCATAGCCAAATAGCAGAACCGCCTCGGCCGCCAGGCCGTCACGACCGCAGCGCCCGGTTTCCTGATAATAGCTCTCGATATTTTTAGGCAAATCGTAGTGAAAGACAAAACGAATATTAGGCTTGTCGATTCCCATGCCAAAGGCAACGGTGGCGACAACAATCTGAATTTCATCACGCAAAAAAGCGTCCTGCACCCGCTGACGCGCTTCCGCATCCATGCCGGCGTGATAGGCGGCGGCTTTGATGCCGGTGGCGGCAAGTTTATCGGCAAGATCGTCCACCCGCTTGCGGCTGAGAGCATAGACTATTCCGGCCTCGTCCCGATGCTGGTCGACAAAATCGAACAGTTGCCTGGTAGGATTATCCTTGTCCACCACGGTGTAACGGATATTGGGGCGGTCAAAACCGCTGATGAACACCCCGGCATCGTGCAGAGCCAACCGTTCGATAATATCGTTGCGCGTCTGCTCATCGGCGGTGGCGGTTAAAGCGATCATGGGCACGGCGGTAAAAAAACGGCGCAACTCACCAAGCTGAACATATTCGGGGCGAAAATCGTGCCCCCATTGCGACACACAGTGGGCTTCGTCCACCGCAAACAGCGCCACCTCCAGTTGCTGGAGAAAAGTGCGAAAGTCTTCCTGCAACAGCCGCTCCGGCGCTACATAAAGCAGATCGAGTTCACCGCTGCGCAGATTGCGGTACACTTCTGCTGCCTCTGCGGCGCCAAGGCTGGAATTGAGAAACGCCGCCCGCACCCCGTTCAGCCGCAACGCGTCAACCTGGTCCTTCATCAACGCGATAAGCGGCGATACTACCACCGCCACACCGCTGCGATGCAGCGCTGGAATCTGATAACACAGTGATTTGCCACCGCCGGTGGGCATCAAAACAAAGGCATCGCCACCGGCAATGACGTGTTCGATAATCTCGCGCTGTTGAGCACGAAACTTCCGATAGCCAAAAACATCGTGCAACGTGTCATGAATAGCAGGTGTCACTGCAACCTCTGATTAACAACGGAGTTAAACAAGAAAACGCGCCCATTCCCATGGACGCGCCTTCAATAACTTTCCTTGCGATTTCAATATTAGCGCACTGAATGAAACGTCTCCTTCAGACCATTCTTCATTACCCGGCCACTGCCGTTTTCATCTACCAGACGAGTATAGACATTTCTGGTTTCACCTGTCGCAGTGTCGATTACAAAAGCACCAACCACCGCTTTGTCTTCACCAACAGGAGAGCTCCAAGTAGACAGTTGATAACGTCCATAATGGGGAGCGCTGATATCGGTGGCACCAACCAGCAACATCACTACCACCGCCAGCACTGCACCCATGAACATCCACATCATTTTAGAATCAGCCATAAAGCAAACCTCAATTCCTGACAACAGCGACTATTTTTGGGCAGGAGCCTGTTGCTGACCCTGATTTGCCTGTTTCTGTTGCACGTTTTTGAAATCATCATCCTGAGCGCCCTGGCCCTCAACTTCGATGAATTCTTCGTCACAGGCAATCGGTTCACCCAGCATCTCGGAGATATCCTTGACGTTCAGTTGAAACTTGACAAATGCGTCGCCATAATCATCCCAACCGTACTCAACCAACTGCGCCATGTAAATGGTGGCCATAACCTTGGTCTTGACCGTATCTGACTTGAGCATGTAGTTTTCCACGCTGGTATGGCTTTCCAGTTGGAACCCCACCACCTGTTTGATTAGTTGCTTGTAGGCATCCAATTCAGCGGCACGCAATGCTTTAAGCGGCCCGGCCTGAGACGGTGTGGATGTAGCAAAGCCGACGCGACGAAACTCCTTGTTGTGCAAATCAAGAACCTCACCATCGATATTGGTGATACTCGGCAACCGCACCACCGCTGTAACCTTGGCAATGTCAGTTTCGGGTTCGTAGACAACTTCCTCGTACTTAATTCCCTTAATCATGGCCTTGGTTTTTGATTCGGTAGTGCCCTCAAAACTGGCTGCAACCATATTTTCCACCGATTCAGTGGCACGCAGTTTAAGGCCGTAAATCGATTCAACCAATCCGCGTTCCGCCATCACCTTGGCAGCACGAATTGACATGATCCGTTTGTTTCCGGCTACAGCATTACCGGCAGTGCCTATCATCAACACTACCATACTCACTATGCATACTATACGCAGATATCTCATATTAACCCCTTTTTGCTACCATTCATCATCATCGAGTAATCGTCCTATACCACGGTGCCGCTTGACCGGTGCAGCCTTTTGCTGTTGTGCTTCAGATGGTATCTGCCGCGCTGCCTGCTGTTGCTGTGCAGGAGCTGGAGCGGAAGAAGCAGTTTGCGGCGCCGCTGCCACCTGACGCTGGGATGGTGCTGGAGCAGGTCTGCTCACAGACTGCTGCCGTTGTGCGGTTTGTCTCGCCGCAGCGGCTCGTTGTGTTGCACGTTGAGCAGCAGCACGCGGATTCGGTATTGCCGGTTGTGTTGCGGTTTCAGCCGGAAGCATCATCTGATTGAGTTGATGACGCAGACCAAGAGTTTTCTGATCTATCGGAATCGTCGTATACAAATCAATAAAGGTCTCTACTGAAATTGTCCGGGCATTATCCAGTTCAGGATTGAATTTATGTAACGCCGCCATGGTCAGATCATCAATGGTACCGTTTAATTCCACGTGATAGCCGTGCAGAAACAACCACTCCTGCGCCATAATATTGCGTTCATACTCACTCAGGCGATAATAGCGTTTCTGCAGGGCCTCAATCACAACCGGATCGGGTTCATTATCTTCGCCCAGCAACCGCCAGTAAGGAAGAATAAGGTCCTTACCAATCATCTGGATAACACTCAACTCCACCAGCAGACGTATTGCAGCATGGCGCCCCTGAACCTTTTTGATCGAGCCCTTGCGCCCAAACGTTGGACCAAAAATGGTAATGCCCAACTCCTTGTTGCCCATGGCCTTGGTAACTTCCATGCTGTTAACGGTGTTCATGCGAGCAATACCGGACATGGTCTTGAAATTAAGCAGATTGAAATCCAAGGTTATCCGGGCCAGACCAGTTTTGGAGCTGGATGAATAATCGACAGACACCCGCTGCGACGGCAACCACTTGGGCATACCGGTAAACTCCGCCTC
>JAMOOS010000017.1 GCA_027065245.1 Desulfuromonadaceae bacterium
ATAATCAGGCATCAATGGAATTTTGCCGATATTTGTTGCCAGAACATACATCGGCTGCGCCAGGCCGGTTGTATGGCCCCTTATTGCATCCCGGATTAATTCTGCTCCTTTTTCAACCGGTGTACGAAAGTGATCTATCCCCGGAGCTGGTTCACAGTAGAAAAGATAGTAAGGACGAATGCGAATGCGCAATAATTTTTGATGTAGTTCTTTCAATGTAGTGGCATCATCGTTAATGCCCTTAAGTAATACTGCTTGATTTCCGACATTTATACCGCAACTCATAAGCTCATAAACCGCTTTTTCAGTTTTTTCAGTTATTTCTTTCGGATGGTTGCACTGTGTGTTTATCCAGACAGGAACTTTGTGAAAACCTCCGATTGCTTTTTTCAATCCATTTGTAATGCGATGGGGAAGAACAATAGGAAGTCGGGAGCCGATACGAATCATTTCTATATGAGGAATTTCTCTGAGCCTGGAGATAAGGTATTCCAGCTTTTCATCTGATAATAATAAAGGATCTCCACCGGTAATCAGTACATCACGAATCTCCTTGTGTTCAGCAATCCATGAAAGCCCCTCGTCAACATTAAAATTTAGCTGTAAATCTTTATCAACAACCAATTCCTTTCGAAAGCAGTGTCTACAATAAATACCACAAACTTCAACAACAGTGAAAGCTATGCGATCATGATATTGGCGGGCAATACAGTCTGGTCTTTTTTCATCGGTAGCTCTATTCTCTTTCCAAACCAGATAATTTTCCATTCCGTACTTATTTATCTGCTCTTTCATGGAAGGAATTACCTGCTTTCTAATCGGACAATTTGGATCGTCTTTATCCATCAATGAAACAAAATATGGAGAAGTACCCCATTTTGTTTTCAGAGTTTCAATAGCTTTTCTTTCATCTGCGGAGACATTGATATATTTTTCAAGTTTCTCAAGCGTATTTACCTGGTTTTGCATTTGATCGAGCCATTCCTCTTTCATGCTTACCTCCTTAAGGTTCTTAAAATGAAGAGTTTTTAAGATATCTGACATTAAATCTCAGCTATGGATGAAGATGTTGAAGATTTCAATAGTTATCGCTGTTTTGACTTTGTGGGATAGCAGTGCGCTTTACGGTACATCCTGGCGTGATATCCGGAATCTCATCCATGGCTGCCATGAATTTGGTTTTCAAAGTGCTGTCACGGGAATTCCCCGGTCATCAGCGCCGATATTTTTTCTGATCCCGCAGTGGCGATATCCCCTGCTACGGCGCGATATTCTCGCGGGCGAATGTGGGCAGCATGAAGGCGCCGCGGTGTAGATCCTCGTTGTAGTAGCGGGTGGTAAAGTCGCGCCCGGCGGCGCGGGCGCGGTCGAAATCGGTAACGGGATGCCAGCGTTTGCTGGCGCAGGCGAAACTCCACAAGCCGCTGGGATAGGTGGGGATGAACGCTTGGTACATCTCTACAATGGGGAACACCCGGCGCAGGGCGGCGTACATGTCGCGCTGAATGTTGCTGTGGTAAAAAGGTGATTCGCTCTGCGCCACCATTATGCCGTCGTCCTTGAGAGCGGCAAATACCAGGCGATAGAAATCCTCCTCAAACAGTCCTACCGCCGGGCCGATGGGGTCGGTGGAATCGACCAGAATCACGTCAAATTCGTTCTGATGGGCGCGGATATAGGCCAGCCCGTCGTCGATATGCAGTTTGACCCTAGGGTTGCTGCCGTCGATGGCGCTGGCAACTGTTGGCAGCAGTTCGATGGATTTTTCCACCACCAGACCGTCTATTTCACACAGCACGGCTTGTTCAACCTGGGGATGTTTGACTATTTCGCGGATGGTGCCGCCATCGCCACCGCCGATAACCAGCACTTTTTTTGCCGCCGGGTGGGTGAACAGCGCCGGGTGGACAATCATCTCATGGTAGATAAACTCGTCGCGTTCGGTGAGCATCACCAGCCCGTCCAGCAGCATCATCCGTCCGTATTCCGCGGTTTCGACAATATCGAGCTGCTGATACTCGCTGGCGCCGGAAAACAGGCTGCGGGTAACTTTAAGGGTGATGCCGACGTTATCGGAATGTTTTTCGGTGTACCATAGATCCATGAGCTGTCCTTTTTGGAGATTGAATATGCGCTGGACACCCTTCATCCTTATGCCGTAAAATCCAGCAGGCTCCAGTATCGCAAGCATATTCCCATAAGTAAAGGATTTGTCATGCAGCAGGAAATTATCGCATTTATCGGCGGCGGCAATATGGCCGAAGCGCTTGTACGCGGCATTATCGCCGCCGGAACCGAGCCACAGCAGATTATGGTGGCCGAGCCGCTGGAGCAGCGGCGGCGTTATCTGCACGCTACTTACGCCGTTACTACCGTGGCTGACGCTGCTGCGGTGGTGACAGCGGCGCGCACGGTTATTCTGGCGGTAAAACCGCAGGTGCTGCATGCGGCTCTGGAGCCGCTGGCGGCGCTGTTTACAGCGGATAAGCTGCTGATATCAATTTTGGCCGGAGTGACCACGGCAGCGCTGGAGGCCATTGTTTCCCCTGAGGTGGCGGTGGTGCGGGTGATGCCCAATACCCCGGCGCTGGTGGGCTGTGGCGCCGCTGCCATGTGCGCCGGCAGTGCCGCCAGCGGTGACGATATGAAGCGCGCCGCTGCTTTGCTGGCGGCGGTGGGCGAAGTAGTTACGGTGAATGAGGCGCAGATGGACGCCGTTACCGGCCTGTCCGGCTCCGGTCCGGCCTATGTGTATACCGTTATCGAGGCATTGGCCGATGGTGGCGTGCTGGAAGGGTTGCCGCGCGATGTGGCGCTCAAGCTGGCGGCGCAGACGGTGCTGGGCGCGGCGCAGATGGTGGTGGAAAGCGGCGAGCATCCGGCATTGCTGCGTGACAAGGTGTGCAGCCCCGGCGGTACCACCATTGCCGCCATGCAGCGGCTGGAAGATGGCGGTGTGCGTGCGGCGCTGCTGGGCGCGGTACAACGTGCTGCGGCGCGTTCGCGTGAACTGGGTTAGCCAGTTATTCGCTAATTGCTTCCTCGGCGGGGTCTATGTCATCTTCCGTCTGTTCTGCGTCATTTGCTGCTGTTTCTTCCGGCGGGATATCTCTGGCGTTAATTTCCAGCGGCGTGAGGGTGCAGAAGCGCAGGCGGTCGTTTGCCGTGTCGGCTATGACTGATACCGGGCCGTCGTGTTCGTGACGTATCTCTTCGCTTATGCCATCCAGAGTAATGACCACTTTTTCCTTTATCCGCTGGTGGACGTTGATTTTGGCGTTGCCTTCGTGCTCTTCGTAAACAAACTCCTGCAGCTCTTTTTGCACTTTTGCTTTAAGCTCTTTCAGCAGTTCCAGCCGTTCCAGCAGAATTTCCAACCGTTTTCTGGTGGCGTTGTTGAGGGTTTTGCGTCGCTGAGACTGTTGCTGTAGTGGTCCCAGGCAGCGCTTGATGAACTTGTTCTGGTGAGCGATGCTGCGCTGCTGGTTTTTCAACGCCTGCAGGCGATCTTCCTGAGGGAAATATATGCCGGAGCACAAGCGGGTGGTAACACCGGCTTCGGCGCCGACCATGCGCGCCTCGATGCCGTTAAGGGCTACGCAACTGCCGCCACTGATAACGCCGCCGGAGATGATGATTTTGTCTGCCGCCTTGATGGTACAGTTGCGAATTTCGTTGCTGACCGTTACCGTACCCATGCACTCTACTGTAACCGCGTTCAAGTAGCGGGCGGTAAGGTTGCCGCCGCAGCTGATATAACCCTCGTCGCGTCCCGACATGCTGCCGATGGTGATATCGCCGTCGCTGATGAGATGGCTGTTGCCGACGGTGCCGTTGATGACAATCCCTTTGAGGGAATGGATATCGAAGCTGTCGAGCACGTCGCCACGGATTTGGGAAAAACCGGGGAAGTTGATATTGCCCACTTCCAAATCGACATCGCCGTGCACCATGTAGTCTTCACTGACTGATATGACGTTGTCAACCAGATCGGCGCGACCGGAAATTTCCGAGATAAAACTGGTGCCGTTCTCCTCTACCCGCACCCCCTGGCCGAGGCGGATCTCCAGCTCCTTGCCCATAACCGGCGCCAGCACCTTGCCGGTAACGGTGCTGGACGGTTCGCCCAGCTGCGGTGGATGCAGGATGGCGATCTGCTGCTCCGGCTCCACGCTGGTAAACAGATTGAGGGTATACAGATCGAGACGCCCGCGTTCATCCTCTTCAAACTGCATGTCGGCATCGTCACGGGTGCGGATCAGCGGTTCTATCCAGCCATCCGGCCCCGGCTTGGGCGGCAGGGTGCGCGCCAGGGTTACATTGTCCAGGTCTTTGCCGCGACAGGCATCAAGGCAGAATTGCGCCACGGCTTTTTCGTCAATGCCATCAGTTATACCGCAGTTTGCCAGC
>JAMOOS010000018.1 GCA_027065245.1 Desulfuromonadaceae bacterium
ATCGCCGGTACCGATGACAATAGCGCCACACTGGTTGGCGATATCCATGAGAATCTGGGTACGCTCGCGCGCCTGGGAATTTTCGTAGGTGATGTCGCACTGGTTCTCATCGTGGCCGATATCACTGAAATGCTGGCGCACCGCCGCGTCGATGGAGATCACCCGCGCCGTTACCCCGAGCAGACGCATCAGTTCATCAGCGTTGGAGCGGGTACGAGCGCTGGTGCCGAAACCGGGCATGGTTACGGCAACGATGCCGCTGCGCTCCAGGCCAAGCATATCAAAGGCGCGCACACTGACCAGCAGCGCCAGGGTGGAATCGAGGCCGCCGGAGATGCCCACCACCACGCTTTTACCGCCAATATGGCGCAACCGCCGCGCCAGAGCGGTGGTCTGCAGGGCAAATATCTCCTCGCAGCGTTCACTGCGCTCCTCATCGGCGGCGGGCACAAAGGGATGAGGCGCTACACTGCGGCACAGATCGCTCGCCGCCAGCGGCGCAACGTCAAAATCCACCAGCCGACACGCAGGGGCGACACTGGCGGCAAAGCCGCTGTTGCCACGCCGCTCCGCCAGCAGGTAGTCGAGATCGATATCAGCACTTATGCACGTGGTGGCAAAAGAAAAGCGCTCACTTTCGCTTAAAATAACGCCATTTTCAGCGATCAGGCTGTGACCGGAAAACACCAGATCGGTGCTGGATTCCCCCGGCCCGGCACTGGCGTAGACGTAGGCGGCCAGGCAGCGCGCCGACTGCGACCGCACCAGTTGACGGCGGTAGGCGCATTTGGACAGCACTTCGGGGCTGGCGGACAGGTTGACCAGCAGTGTCGCCCCGGCCACGGCCAGCATGCCGCTGGGAGGATTGGCCACCCAGCCGTCTTCGCATATCTCCACACCGATGATGCAGGCATGGTTATCACGCTGGCGAAACAGCACATCGCTGCCGAAAGGCACCTCGGCAGCGGCAACAACAATAGTATCGGCAGCAGCAGTGGCGGAGCTGAACCAGCGCTGCTCATAAAACTCGCGCGTATTGGGCAGAAAAGTCTTGGGCACCACCCCCAGCACCCGGCCACCGGCCAGCGCCACGGCGCAGTTGAACAACCGTCCGCCCTGACGCAGGGGCGCACCGACGATAATCAGCAGCGCCACGGTGGCACTATGAGCCGCCAACTCCGCCAGCGCCTCCTCCACCGCGTCCAGCAGGGCGTCCTGCATAAACAAATCGGCGCAACTGTAGCCGCTCAGAGCCAGCTCCGGCAGCACCAGGCACTGACAATTATCCCGGGCGGCGGCGGTTATCAAGGTTTTTATATGCGCCAGATTAGCAGCGACATCGGCGACACGGTGCTCCACCGTCGCTGCGGCGACACGAAAATAGCCGTACCGGTGTAACGGGTGGCTGTCCATGGTCTGTGTCATCATCTCCCCCACGGGTGGTATCTCCATCAGTCATCGATGGTAAAAGCATCGACGATGTGTTCCAGATGGTGACTGTCGCCATCCACATCGATGGCGATAACATCAAAGCGCGGCTGCAGATCGCCAGCATTGGCAGCCAGATACCAGCGGGCAGCACGGATAATCTGCCCCTGCTTGCGCACCGTCACCGCTTCGCTGGCACTGCCGCAGCGATGGCCACGCCGGGTTTTCACCTCGACAAAAGCGATAATACTGCCGCGCCGGGCGATAATATCTATCTCACCGGCACGACAACGGTAATTGGTCTCCAGTATGCGGTAAAAACGGCGGCGCAGATATTTTACCGCCAGCTCCTCACCCCAACTGCCCAGGCTCTGGCGCTGGCGTGTCACAGATACTCCCGCACACCGGCAAAGGTTTTGCGATGCAGTTCACACGGGCCGCAGGCGGCAATGGCCTGACGGTGTGCCGCTGTGCCGTAGCCCTTATGGGCGGCAAAGCCGTACTGCGGATAGCGCTTATCATACACCAACATCATGCGATCACGCACTACTTTGGCGATTATGGACGCGGAGGCGATGGACAACGAGCGGGAATCGCCCTGTTTGATGGTCTGTTGAGCGATGGAAACCGGCACGGGGGTTATGCCGTCTACGAGCAGATGCCCGGGAGTGACTTTGAGCCGCTCCAGCGCCTGGGTCATAGCCACCAGGGTGGCCTGGAGAATATTCAGCCGGTCGATCTGCGCTGCATTGACAATGCCGACACCAACGGCGAGGGCCTGACGGCGAATAGGGACAAACAACTGCTCGCGCCGCCGGGCGCTGAGCTTCTTGGAATCGGTTACACCGGGCAGGTCGCAGTCCGGCGGCAACACCACCGCTGCGGCCACCACCGGCCCGGCCAGCGGGCCGCGCCCGGCCTCGTCGATACCGGCGATATACTCCACTCCGGCAGCACGCAGACGCCGCTCAAACCAGAGCATATCCGGCACAGGCTCATCAAACAGCAACGGCATGGTACAATCGGTGGGCAAACGGCACTCCACGGCGGTGGCGACATACGAACGGACTCACCGGCGGATGCCGCAGCATCCGCCGACAATATCGTCTGCTTATGTATCCAGGAGTCTGTTGGGCTTGCGGATCGAAGCGAAAAATCGACTGGTCGAGGGACAGATTTTTCGCTCGTTCGCAGGCTTCTAGTTCTGGCGTTTTTCGCGAATACGCGCTGCCTTACCCTGCAGATTACGCAGGTAATACAGCTTGGCGCGCCGCACACGACCAACCATTACCACTTCGATTTTATCAATCATGGGTGAATGGAGAGGGAAAATCCGCTCCACACCGATACCGCCGGAGATTTTGCGTACGGTAAAGGTAGAACCGATACCGCGGTTCACCCGCTTGATGCATACCCCCTGAAATACCTGGATACGCTGTTTGTCACCTTCCACAATCTTGACGTGGACACGCAGGGTGTCCCCGGCCTTGAATGTGGGGATATCTTTGCGCATCTGCTCGTTGCCAATCTGTTCAACAATGTTCATCATTGCCTCCTTGTATACAATCGTCTTAAACGGTCAGTTAGTCGTTTTTCAAGTTAAAGTTTCCGCCCTGCGCAACCGTGCCAGTATGGCGCGATCGTCAGCGTCAAGAGCGGCGTGTTCCAGCAGTTCCGGCCGTCGCTGCAAAGTACGCAGCAACTGTTGCTCGCGCCGCCAGGCGGCGATGCGGGCATGGTCTCCCGACAACAGCACCTCGGGCACGCGCCGTCCCTCAAATTCCACCGGCCTGGTGTAGTGGGGATGCTCCAGCAGACCATCGCTGAAAGAATCCCGCGCCGCGCTGTCGTCGCCACCAAGCACGCCGGGCAACAGACGCGCCACGGCGTCGATGATCACCATTGCCGCCAGTTCGCCGCCGGTAAGGACAAAATCGCCGATGCTGTACTCGACATCCGCCCGACCGCGCACCCGCTCGTCAAAGCCCTCGTAGCGGCCGCACACCAGAATCAGCCCCGGCTCACCACTCAGACGCCGCGCTTCACCCTGATCAAAGCGCCGCCCCTGCGGGGTGAGCAGCGCCACCGGCGCGCCGGGATTCTCCCCGCGCACATCATCTATCGCCCGGCACAACGGCTCCGGTTTCATCACCATGCCATTGCCGCCGCCGTAGGGCGCGTCATCGGTAACCTGATGACGCCCCTGCGCCCAGTCACGCAGGTAACGGGCGTTTATAGACAACAACCCCTTGTGCAGCGCCCGACCGATGATGCTCTCGGCAAAGGGCGAAGCGAACATCTGCGGAAACAGGGTTATTACGTCGAATTTCATCTGTTTATATCAACCAGACCCTCAGGCAGGTTTACCAGCATCTGCCCGGCGTCCAGATCCACAGCGTCGATTATGGCATCCACAGCGGGGATCATTACCTCACCGAAGTCGCCTTCCACCACATAAATCGGGTGCGCCGCCGTGGTCAACTGCTGTGTAACGGTACCGACAACACCCAAACGGCTGTCCACCACCTGCAGGCCGCACACCTGATGCCAGTGCAAACCGCCGTCCGTTGTCGACGGCAGGGAAGCTGCGGGAATATACAGCCGCGCGCCCACCAGATGTTCCACCTTGCTGATATGGTCATAACCACGCAGATGGAACCGATACAGCCGCTTGTACGCCTGAACACGGCTGACCACCGCCTGTTCGCGCGCACCGTTGGTGCCAATCAGCAGCACCTCGCTATCGGCACTGATCAGCGCGCCGTCATCACAGCGCAGCTTGAGATCGCCGCGCAGGGCGTGGGTACCAACCACAACACCGGCCTGATAATATCCGACCGGGTCGGCAACGGCGGCTATTCCGCCACTTTCTGCTGGAATTTGGCCCATATACCTTCTTTGCGCAACAGTTGCAACACCGATTCGGACGGCTGAGCGCCTTTGT
>JAMOOS010000019.1 GCA_027065245.1 Desulfuromonadaceae bacterium
AACAAGGAGTTTTGATGGACACTTTTGATGCCAGCGCGGTTAAGCCGAGTCGCAGCGCACGCAAGCGGGACGCCAAGGAGATTGAACATCTGGTGGTAGCGTTGGTGGATCTGCCGCAGGCGCAGTTTGCCGCACTGCCGCTTGGTGAAGAGCTGCGTGCAGAACTGGCAGCCGCCCGCACCACCAAAGGGCGCGGAGCGCGTAAACGCCAGCTTAAATACGCGGCCGGGCTGTTGCGTAAGGATGACGAGCAGAGCGCACAGTTGCGCGCGTTCATTGCTGGTGAGCATCAGTCTCAGTACAACCTGGCGCGGCGTCAGCATCAGCTGGAACAATTGCGTGAGCAGCTATGCGCCGAGACCAGCCGCGCCGTTGCCGTAGCTGAAGTACGCCGCCGCTATCCCGGCGCCGACATCGCCGCCCTGCAACATCTGCTGAACAGCTATAGCGGCGCGGCAGATAAAAAGAACTACCGGCTGATTTTTCGCTGGTTGCGCAGCGCGGCGGCAGATAACGACGCCTGAAACAACAAACGGCGTCAACGGCAGGTGCCGCTGACGCCGCTGTTGCTAGAGCTTTGCGCTATTACAGAGCTTTGCTTATCAGCTCTTCAATCTGGTTTTTTGGCACCGCGCCCACCAGTTGATCTACCACCTGGCCGTCCTTGAACAGAATCAGCGTGGGGATACCGCGTACACCGTACTGGCCGGGGGTGTTCTGATTGTCGTCGACGTTTACCTTGCCGACCTTGACTTTGCCGCTGTACTGATCAGCCAGAGAATCGATGACCGGCAACAGCGCTTTGCACGGCGCGCACCAAGTAGCCCAGAAATCCACCAGAACTGGTTGGGAAGATTGCAGCACTTCAGCTTCAAAATTAGCGTCGGTAAATTCCAGTACGTTTTGACCTGCCATTGCTTGGATACTCCTTTACGAACGGTTTGATTTATCGGTGATAAAGATAAAGATTCATCATGTGTTGAACGAATGATAAAAATTGCCAGCGCAAAAAGCAAGGCTTTATTGGTTTTTATCTGTGGCCAGTCGTGGTAAAAAGCGGTTGTTCATCCGTTCATTTATTGGCAAATAGATTGTAAGAGAAGCCGCTATGTCAGACAGCAAGATTTTCAGCGCCCTGCAGCGCCACAGCGAAACCGTTGAACAGGCCACAGCCGATTGCGCCGACAGCCTGGAGCGCTATGCCGCTCATCTGGCCCAGGCATTTGCCGCCGATCAGCGTCTGTTGCTGCTAGGTGATGGCGTGTTCAGCCATGTGGCCGCCATCACTGCCACGGCTCTGGTACACCGTCTCAACTATGAGAGACCGTCGCTACCGGCGGTGGCGCCCGGCGATGCCGGGTTGCTGGCGGCCATGAGCGCTGCCGGTGAAGGGGACAATTATTTTGCCGCGTTGATAAAAGCCCATGCCGCCAGCGGTGATTGTGTCTGTCTGCTGGCACAGGGGGAAAACGCCGCCATGGGCAACGCCGTGACGGCGGCACAGGAAATCGGTTGTCATACGGCGGTTTTCGCCTGTGGCGACGGGCGCGGCTGGCAGCAGCATCAGGCGGATATTATGCTGTCGGTACGCAGCAATGCACCGGCGCAGCAGTGCGAGGCGCTGGTGTTTCTCGGCCATCTGCTGTGTGAGTTGCTGGAGGCGGAGCTGTTTGGTTTTTAGGCGCAGAGCCGAAAGCGGTTGACAGTATTTTGCCGCCGCGCCTACTATAAGCACTTGTGTCGGCGTGTTGACGGCCAAAATGGATGCCAACTCAAGTATATTGAGGCGTAAATTATGGATGTAAACGTCCTGTTGTTCAAATTCAGCCTGTTACTGTATCTGGTGGCCACGGTGATGTACCTGCTGGCGGTGGTCAGCAACAAATCCAGCGAGGATCGGCGTGGCCGCACGGCGCTGGCGTTGGCGTTTGCCGTGCATACCATCACTTTGGTGGTGCGTTTTGTCAGTGCCGGTTATACGCCGGTGACCAATCTGCACGAGTCGCTGTCGTTCTTTGCCTGGGCGCTGGCGGGCACTTTTCTGCTGGTGGATCGGCGGCTGCACATGGTGGTGCTGGCAGCGGCGACCTCCACCATTGTACTGGTGCTGATGCTGCTTGGCAGCGTACTGCCCATCCAGACCCAGAATCTAAAGCCGGCCCTCAACAGTTTCTGGCTGCCCGTCCATGTGGGCTTTGCCTTTCTGGGTGACGCGGTGTTTACCGTGGCCTTTGTGGCGGCGGTGTTCTATCTGTTGCAGGAGCGGATGCTGAAAAGCAAGAAATTTTCCGCCCTGTATTACCGTCTGCCGTCGCTGGATACCCTGGATACCCTCAATTATCGCTGTCTTACCTTCGGTTTCCCGTTGATGACACTGGGGATAATTACCGGCGCCGTATGGGCGGAAGAGGCGTGGGGAACCTACTGGAGTTGGGATCCCAAGGAAACCTGGGCGCTGATAACGTGGTTTTTGTACGCCGCACTGCTGCATGGCCGTCTTACCACCGGCTGGCGTGGCCGTCGGGCGGCTATTCTGGCCATTGTCGGTTTTCTGTTTCTGCTGTTCACCTTTCTGGGCGTTAATCTGTTGCTGCCCGGCCTGCACAGCTACGCCTCCATGAGTGGTTGATGGTGGTCAATTTTCCGCGCAGTAGAGCGGATTTCCCGGATTTGACGTAATGGATATTATAGTTGTTGGATTAAGCCATAAAACAGCACCGGTGGCGGTGCGCGAGCAGGTGGCGTTTGCGCCGGAGAACATGGAGCAGCCCCTGCAGCAGCTGTTGCAGTTGCCCGATGTGCGCGAGGCGGTGATTGTTTCTACCTGTAACCGGGTGGAACTGTACGCCGTTGGCAACGATGTAGCGGCGGTGGCGGCGCAGTTGCGCACCTTTTTGGCACAATGGCACGGTTTGGAAGAGCAGAGCCTCGCCGAGCATCTGTATGTCAAACACGGTGAGGAGGCGATCCGGCATGTGTTTAACGTTACCTCCAGTCTCGATTCCATGGTGATCGGCGAGCCGCAAATTCTCGGTCAGATAAAGACCGCCTACGGTTATGCTGCCGAACACAAGACGGTGGGACTGATTCTGAACCGCTTTTTGCACAAGGCGTTTTCGGTGGCCAAGCGGGTGCGCACCGAGACCAACATTGCCGGTAACGCCGTGTCGGTATCGTTTGCGGCAGTGGAGCTGGCGCGAAAAATCTTCGGCACCATCGAGGGTAAAACCGTCATGCTGGTGGGTGCTGGCGAGATGTGCGAGCTGGCGGCCAAGCACTTTGTCAACAACGGTGTCACACGGGTGCTGGTGACTAATCGCACTTTCGCCCGCGCCGAAAAACTGGCGGAGCAGTTTGACGGCCAGCCGGTGTTGTTCGAAAATTTCCGCGATCATCTGCATCAGGTGGATATTGTCCTGTCCAGTACCGGTGCCACCAGTTTTATCATTACGCCGGAGCAGGTTAGCGCAGCGCTGCGCCAGCGCAAAAACCGTCCCATGTTTTTTATCGATATTGCCGTGCCGCGCGATATCGATCCACGCGTCAACGACATCAACAATATCTATCTGTACGACGTGGATGACCTGCAGGGAGTGGTTAACGCCAACCTCAAGGAGCGCGAAAAGGAAGCTCATCTGGCGCGGGAAATCATCGAACACGAGATCGGCCAGTTCAAGAGCTGGATGGCCGGTCTGGATGTGGTGCCCACCATTGTAGCGTTGCGGCGCAAGGTGGAGCAGTTGCGCAACAGCGAGCTGGACAAAACCTTTGCCAATCTCAAACATCTCAGTGACGCCGACCGCAAGGCGGTAACCGCCATGGCCAACGCCCTGGTGAACAAGATTCTCCATCAGCCCACCCAGGTGCTGAAACAACAGCAGCTAAACGGTGGCGCCCAGGCCTATGTGGACGCACTGCAGACTCTGTTTGCTCTGGAAGTGGACGCGCCTCAGGGCAAGATGAAGGAGATTGAGAGAGATTGACGCCATGAGCAGCGCAGAGCAACCGCCTTTGGCGGGACGCCGAATTGTGATAACCCGTGCCAGCCATCAGGCAGCGGAGTTTGCCGCCATGTTGCGCCGCTGTGGCGCCGAAACGCTGGCCGTGCCGCTGATAGAGATTGTCCCGCCTGCCGATTGGAGCGAAGTTGACGCCGCCGTGGCGCGCCTTGATGAATATGCCTATGTGATTCTCACCTCGGTAAACGCTGCGGAGATGTTGCATGAGCGCCTGCGTAGCGCCGGTGTCGGCGCAGCAGCTTGTGCCGCTGCCGAATGGGTATGCGTGGGGCCGAAAACCGCTGCCGCCCTTACCTGGCTGGAGCGGGAACCGTTGCTGCCGCCGGGTGGTTATCGCGCCGAGATGGTGGCTG
>JAMOOS010000020.1 GCA_027065245.1 Desulfuromonadaceae bacterium
TCCATCACGTCACCGATAAAAGTGAGTACGTTGTTGATTTCGTCGTCAAGCTGCTCCGGCGTACACAGAATATGGGCATCGTCCTGAGTGAAGCCGCGCACCCGCGTCAAACCATGCAGCACGCCTGATTTTTCGTGACGATGCACAGTACCGAGCTCAAAATAACGCACCGGCAAATCGCGGTAGGAACGCAGCTGGCTTTTGTAGATAAGCATGTGCGCCAGGCAGTTCATGGGTTTGATACCGAACCCCTGCCCCTCCACCTCGGTAAAATACATGTTTTCGCGGTAATTGTCGTAGTGACCGGAGGTTTTCCACAAGTCGGTTCGCAGAATCTGCGGCCCCATGACAATCTCATAACCACGGCGCAGATGCTCGCGCCGCTCAAAATCCTCCAGCACGGTTCGCAGCATGGCACCGTTAGGATGCCATATAGCCAGCCCGGCCCCGGCTTCATCACTAAAGGAAAACAGGTCGAGTTCACGCCCCAGTTTTCGGTGATCGCGCTTACGCGCCTCTTCCAGTTGCTGCAGATATGCCTTCAGCTGCTTTTTATCGGGGAAAGCGGTGGCGTAAATACGCTGCAGCATGGGACGTTTTTCGTCGCCACGCCAGTAGGCACCGGCAACGCTGGTGAGTTTGAACGCCTTGAGTTTGCCGGTGGAAGGCAAATGGGGACCACGGCACAGATCGACAAAATCGCCCTGGCGATACAATGACACCGTTGCCGCGCCAAGATCTTCTATCAACTCCACCTTGAAGGCCTCACCCATATTGTTGAACAGCTCGATGGCCTCGGCACTGCTGACTTCACTGCGCTCCAGCGGTAGATCCTCCTTGACGATCTGTTTCATCCGCTGCTCGATTTTGTCAAAATCTTCCGGACTGAAAGCGTGCTTTTCACTGTAGAAATCGTAGTAGAAACCGTTGGCCACTGCCGGGCCGATGGTAACCTGCACATCGTCGCCGTAAATATCCTTGACCGCCTGCGCCATAACGTGGGCCGCTGTATGGCGATAGATCTCCAGCCCCTCCGGGGTGTTCAGAGTAATCAGTTCGACTCCAGCATCAGCATCGATAGTGCTCGACAGGTCGACCACGTTGTCGTCAACTTTGGCTGCGACACACTGGCGCGCAAACCCCTCGCTGATAGATGCGGCTATTTCGGCCGCAGTTACTCCAGCGGCGTATTCACGCTGCGAACCGTCCGGCAGGGTAATTGTAATCTGCTCCATTTATCTGCTCTCCCCCGAATGCGCACATACGAGAAAAGGCACCCTGTGGATGCCTTGTTAGCGCTGTTATGTGAATGTCTATGGTAGGCACGGGCGGGATTGAACCGCCGACCCCCACCGTGTCAAGGTGGTGCTCTCCCACTGAGCTACGTGCCTGCGTGCTGAGACGGTGGCAATACTTACAAAACTGGCACTCACATGTCAAGTGCTTTCTCGGTTTTGCTGGCGTTTACTCCACCTTGTCAAACTAACCACAACCGAGAATTTGTTTATCGTCTTTGGCATATTTTTGCAGATACTTGAGCAAATCTTTTTTCTGCTTCTCGGTCAGCTTGGACCAGACCGGCGCATGTTTATCGTCGTTGGTTTTACAAAATTTGGCCCAGTCGTTTTTGGTACGCCGATTAAGTTTAAGCCGCTTGGCCTCGCCACCACGTTTGTGGCAGTTCATACACTCCTTGCGGTACACCTTTTTTCCTTTTCGCCAGTTGCCTGCAGCCATGGCATTGCCAGAAAAAACGACAACCAGCACCAGGCACAGTAACACGGATAGAACTGTTTTCATGGTTTTACTCCTAACTGTTGAGGTTACTGCTTTACAGGTTGACCATCCTGCTCATTGCACTCTTCCTGCTCTTGTTCCACATCTTCCGGATATTCCCAGTCGTCATCGGAATCATCTCCAGGCACCGCAGTTTGTTCCTCCGCTTCGAGTGATTCATCTGCAGCCTCATACGGCGTAATAGCAACTGTTGCCTCCGGTTCGTGATCTTCTTCAAAAGAAAAATCGGTAACGTTAAGTTCATGATCCAACCCGCCGTCACCGTCATCACCGGGCAGGCGGAAGGTTTCGACCGAACTGAGCAATTCATCCGACTGCTGTGACAGGTCGGTGGCAATTGTGGCCGAACTGCGCACCTGCTGCAGCGTGAGTTCCGCAATCTCGGTAACTTTTTTCATTACCTGTTCAACTTTGCGGGTCATCTCAAACTGGTCATGAGACAACTCGGTTATTTCGGTAACCACAGTTTTAGACTGGTCAATGGCGCCCTGGATAGCTTTGAACGACTCGCCGGTGTCCTGCGCCAGCTTTGACTGGTTTTCTACGGTTCTGGTTTCCTCCTCAAGGGAGGCAGTAACTTCGTTAGCTTCAGTCTGGATTGACTTGATGATGCCACCTATCTGCTTGGTCGCCTCGGTGGATTTATCCGCCAACCGCTTGATTTCGTCAGAAATAACCAGGAAGCCGCGCCCCTGCTCACCAGCGCGCGATGCTTCGATGGAGGCGTTCATCGCCAGGATTGTCGTACGGGTAGCGATCTCGGAGATAAGCTGTGAGATGGTGCCGATTTCCAGCAGGCGTTCGGAGAGCGATTTCATCTTTTTGTTGATCACCTGCACCGTAACACGGATAAGCTGCATCCCTTCGATATTATCGGAAACCAGCTCACTACCTTTCTCGGTAACTTCGTCCACCAGGCGCGATGCCAATTGCGCCTGGGCGGCTTTTTCGGCGATCTCGCGGGCGGCAGCCTCTGAAAGCTGAACAAATTCCATCGCCTTGTCCACCTGTTGCGATTGCGTTTCCGCCCCCATCTCCATTTCTTGGAAGATCTGGATCAGTTTCTTGGTTTGCTCACCTACGTTGCCAGCATTCTGTTTGGTATCCAGCAACAGCTCCGCCAGACATTCAACCATCAGGTTATAGGCGTCGGCAATGGAACCGAAGGCATCGGCGGTAACCGGGGCTTGCATGGTCAAGTCGCCATCGGCAGCCTCACTTACAACTTCCAAAAAGCTGATAAGGTTCTGCTGGGTGGCCTCGCGCTCGGTATAGGCGACAAACGCTTCCTTGTACTTTTCGATGGTGCGGTTAAATACCAGGGCGGTGGCACCAATTTCATCTTTGGCTTCTATTTCTATCGGGGAGAAATCGGCATTATGCACCCGCTCTATGCCATCACGCAGTTGCGCCATGGAGGAGGACAACCGTCCATTCCAGCGCCGCCCCATAAATACAAAAAACAGCAGCAGCAACACCACAAATCCCACCGTGGCATAAAATACCTGCTGTTCCATGCTCAGACGGTTGTTGATGCCGATCACCTTTACAAACAGCTTCTGCAACTGGTTGACCCCGGCGTTAAACTCATGCACGTCCTGGTTGAAACGGGCGTACAGCGCCGCCTGCGATGAAACACTGGCGCCACTGAGCAGTTTTTCCGACAGCGTATCCATCTCAGTGGAAATATCCTCGAAAATAGCGGCAACATTGGCGGCAGTCTTCTTGATCTCGGCCCGGCTGGTGGCGGTAGATTCCACCAGGTTATCAATCAGATCGGCCATGGCGGCTATGTGATCGAGCAGCTTCTCGGAACGCTTCTCCATAAGGGCATTTTTACCCTGCAGTGCGGCAGTGGTCATGTGGCCCTCGAGCACCTGCAACTGCGCCATGTTGCTCATGAGTTGCTCTGTCATGGTAAGGCGGCTGACAGCGTAGTCGCTGTTGCGGCTGACAACATCGGCGTAGTAGTTAAAACCTGCCACGCCCAGCCCCAGAACAAGTACTACCAGCAACGACAGCGACAACAGGCTTCTACCGGTAATCTGCCTGATTGAGAGCGTATTTTGTTCTTCATTTGCCATAATTACACGGCCTCCCTTTGAATCAACGTCAAATTATGTGCCATACCACGTTGTTTTTTCGTGGTTATTTTCTGCAACTGTTTACAGGGTAAACAGAGTGTATTCACTTATCAGCGCCAGCAGCTCATCTTCGTTAAATGGTTTCACCAGGTAGTCTATAGCACCGAGATCGAAGGCTTTTTCTCTGTGCTGCTCACCGGCACGCGATGTTATCACCACCACTGGAAGGTTGCTCAGTGCTTCGCGTCGACCTATCTCGGTGAGCAGTTCGTAGCCGTGCATCACCGGCATTTCCAGATCGCTCAGCACCAGATCAACCTGTTCTTCATCCAGCACCCCCAAGGCTTCCAGACCGTTGGTAGCGGTAAGCACTTCAACACCATTATTTTCCAGAATAAGGCTGGCATACTTGCGCACGCTGAGGGAATCATCCACCACCAGTACCCGTGGTTTGCGCTCTAGCACCGCAGCCGTTGCCACCACCGGCTCCTGCTTCTGCTGACAATGGTCACTGTCTATTATCGGTACCAACCGCGACGGACTGAGTACCAGCCGCACATCGCCGCCACCGGATACGCTAGTGCCGGAATAACAGGGCATATCGGCGAGCAACTTGCCAAAGGGACGGATAACGGTATCTTCCTGACTGACAATCTCTTCAACAATTAATCCCAGGCGGGCGCGTGACGTGCGCACAAACAGCACACAGCGGCGGCTGGCATCGGTAATATCAATTTCAAACAGGCTGTTGAGATCAACCAGGCGATAGCGCTCCTGCTGACGTGTGGCATAGCTGCCGTCGGCATCAACGTCGACAACGGCCATCTCCTGAATCTCTTCTATCAACGACGACGGCAGTACAAACAGCTGCCGCCCCAGACGAAATTGAATCACGTTAATAATTACCAGCGACAGCGGCACATTGAGGATAAATTCGCTTCCCCGCCCTGGCTCGGTATTAACCTCCACACTACCGTGCAGATCGGACAGGCGTTCAATCACCACATCCATGCCGACACCACGCCCGGCGGTATCATCGGCGCTGTCCCTGGTGGTAAATCCGGGTCGAAACAGCATGTCGATATAATCCTGCTGCTGCAGTTGCGCATCATCATCTATCCAGCCCAGCGCAACGGCCTTGGCGTGTATACGGTCAAACTGAATGCCGCCGCCATCGTCAGACACGGTTATGGTGGCGACATTTCCGCGCCGTATGGTGGAAATTTTTATAACACCGCATTCGGGCTTACCTGCCGCGCGCCGCTGCTGCGGCGTCTCAATACCGTGAGCCACCGCATTGCGCAATATGTGCAGTAGCGGATCGAACAGGCCATCAATAATGGTGCGCCCCAGGCGGGTATCCCCCCCTTCGAGTTGCAGTTCAACCTGTTTTTCTTCAGCGCTGGCTATATTACGGATACTGCGGCGAAACCGCTGATAGAGGCTTTCTATTGGCAGGGTGCGTATTTCGGAAATACGTTCTTTCATCTGCGCAGTCATGCGATCGATGGCTTCTACATCGACACTGACCTGGCCGAAAAATGCGCTGATGGAGGTTACCGCTTCGTTGATGTCGTTACTGATCTCCTGCAATTTGCGCGCAAACAGGTTGATCTCATCATAGCGATCAAATTCCAGTTCCTCAAAATCGCTTACCAGCGACTCGCCACGGTCCTGCTGTTCCTCGTTGAGCAGGGAGTGCTCGTAGCGTTCGGAAAAGCTGCCTACCTCACGCAACAACCGCTGACGGGAGAAATCGATCTCCTCCTTCATGTTTTCAAAGGAACCCAACTGTTCCAGCAGGTGGGTCTTGGTAACAGTCATTTCACCGAGCAGATTCATCATCTGATCGATTTTATCCACCCCTACTTTTACGCTGTTGCCGAGATGAGCTGTTTTATCGCCGCTATCTGCACTGGCCACCGGTTTGCCTTCATCCTCTTCGCCCTGGGCGGCGCGCAGCATCTGAATACTCTGCAAACCATACAGTGTTGCCTGCTGATGATAGTCGGGCAGATCCACCATCTGCAACAGATTGCGCACGGTATCGATGGCCGCCAGCATGGCATCAAGCAGGCGAGGGGTAACATCTACGCTCTGTGACTTGAATCCTTCGAGAAGATTTTCCAGTTCGTGGGCAATTTCGCTGATGGTATTAAATTTGAGTAGCGACGACGCTCCCTTGAGAGTGTGGGCGGAACGAAACAGGCGGTCGACAAGGGCTGCACGCTTATCCGCTTCGGTGACCCCATCCTCCAATTCAAGTAGACCGGCCTCGAGGATATCCAGATGTTCATCCGCTTCTTCAAAAAATATGTTTCGAGCTGATGAGTTAATCGTCATTACGAAGCCTTTACGCTGTATTGTTCCAGAAACGCGCACACATCAACCTTGCGACCGGCCGCCTTAACATTGAGATTGGGCAGCGTATCACTGATGAATGCCAGCAGATCCTTGTCGCAATTGGCTATTACCAGATAACCCTGGTTGGGGAATGGCACCTTGCGTTGTTCCATGGCGGCAAGATCCAGCACCGGGATTACGTCGCCGCGCAGGTTGACAAGACCACAGATGAATGTCGGGCTGTACGGCAACATGGTGATATCGCTGCATTCAGCAATTTCCACCACGTGCTCTATGGGTAGATAATACTGGCGACCACCCAGGTAGAAACGGCAGCATACCGGCTTGACGGCATCGTCCAGTTCAGCCACATTCTGATGCAGTTTCATCATCAGCGGCAGGGCAAAATCGTTTATCAGGTCACCGCTGCCCAGTTCTATATCGGCACCGATAGAAGTGGCGGAAGGCGCGTCGGCCTCTTCGATCTGCTCTTCCGGTTTGTTGGCGCGCGCCAGTTCCAGCAGATCCTGCAAGCTGGTGTACGCACTATCGACTCTGGCGATATCTTCTGCGCCGAATTGCCGCTGTTCCAAGTTGAAGCTGTCGAGAAACTCCTCCAGATCCCTGGCGATGGCACTGGATTGCTCCCGTTTAACCAGACCAGCCGTCCCCTTGATGGTATGAGCAGCCCGTCGCGCCTCCTCCAGAATTTCCGCGCTGAGGCGCTGTTCACGCCACGCAATCATCAGCTGTTCTATCAGAGCCAGCCCCTCGGACGTTTCCTCTATGAAAATGGGCAGTAAACTGTCCTGCAATCCCGCCATGTGCTGTTATCCCTGCCTGTTAGTTGCCCACTACCTGATGGTAGCCAGTCCGGCCAGGTACAGCACCTGGCAGCTTCGGCGCACCACCGCGTCATCCAGAGAACTTTCCTGACATACTACGCCCAAGGTACGCGCTCCATCCAGCAGCAGCATGAGACTCTGCTCTGCCTCGCTAAGCAGCCCTTCCTGCGCCGCCTCGGCACACAGTGGCATGCGGGTAACTACAAGCTCATCATTGGTGAAATCTTCCGCCAGAGCCAGTTCGCGCACCCCACCGATCAGCATTTGATACATGGGAATACGAAACTTTATATCCTCCAGATTAAAGGGCAGATCATCCATCTCAAGGAAAAAATTGCCTCTGGTGGTAGCAAGGGCGGTATTGAGAGCGTCCTGGGCATGTTGTTGCAGGTAGTACATGAGATCTTCGTCGGTGATAACCCCTTTGGCCACTAATGCCTGACCAACGGGAATATTGTTATTGCGCGCCTCTTCCACCACCTTGGCCAGCTCCTGCGGTTCGCAGGAAAAGCGGTTATCACTACAGATGAGATCGGTAAGAAATTTGTGTTTTCCCTTTTGGCTGGCGGTGGCAAACACAAAGCGCCCTTTTTCGATAAAAATTTCGGCAAAGGTATCGTCAGAAAAAATCGACAACCGACCGCTCTGACGAGTGTTGGCGCAAAAGCACAGCACCTCAGCCAGCGACATGCGCGTCAAATCGCCGTTCATAATCAGGGTCTGATGCTTGATGACACCGGTCTCGCGCAGAGTGTCTTCCATCACATTCTTCATCAGAACCGGAAAGTCCTTCTGGAAGTAATTGCGCACCACTTTGTCAAAGCGATCATTAATGGAATCGAGAAACCTGTCCAGACTCTCTGGAGATGGAGCCGCATCATCTGTCGGAGCGCCCTGATCCGCTGAAGCACTTTTTTGTGCGGGCGCAGTGCCACTGTCATCCAGAACCTCTTCTATCTTGGCTACCAGATCTTCCGGCTCAAACGGCTTGGTAAAGAAATGTACAATACCAAATGATTCCTCAAACGCCTGCCCCACCACCTCGCTTTTGGATGAAATGAGAATAACCGGCACATTGGCAAAACGCTCATCCTCGCGCAACAGTTTGCAGAACATGTGGCCATTCATGCGCGGCATGACAAAATCCACCAGCACCACCGCTGGCAGGTGCTCCCTGGCCAGGCTAAGCCCCTGCTCACCATTTTCGGCACTGAGCACTTCATAACCACGCTGCGACAGCACCAACTCGACCAGGCGCCGTACTGTGGGAGAATCATCTACAACAAGAATTTTTTTATTTTCTGACATAACAGCATTCAAACTCCACCGGTTAATTAATTGTCCAACTCAAGTTACTGGCGCAAAATATCCATTGCCTTGGCCAGAGATACTTTCATGCGGTCAAAGGCATCGGCAAGCATTTTTATTTCATCGTTGGTTTCAACATGGAACTCACGGTCGAGTTTGCCTCGGCTGATATCCTCTGCCACATCGACGATGTGCTCAATCGGCTTAACCACGCTGCTGACGACAAAACGATCCACCGCAAACAGAACCAGCAGGAAAAACACGCTAAATATCGCACTGAAGTACATGATGCGCTTAATTGCCTCTTTTTGAATTACATCAGTAGGCACATAGATAAAACGGGCACCGACAACATCACCCTCAAGGTAGCCGTAGCCAGACCTGGTCCCGTAGCGTTCCACCTGACTGGGATGGGCGACATCGGGAGTATCGTGGCAGCTGATGCAATCACTGCCGGCAATGAGGGGTTTGGCAACGGCATAGAATTTTTTGCCATCCCGCTCGGCAAACCCCTGCCATGCTTCGTACTTGCCATCTTCAAAACCGGCAATAATTTTATCCTCAAAATCGTTGGAAAGGTTATCAGGATTAAGGGGGTTGGGGGAAGCAAAGCGGAAAATATACTCTGGATACTGCTGTTGAATATAACGGGCAACTTCCGTCAGCATAATAACCCCGACACTTCCTTCAGGGAAATAGGCATCTTCGGGCACCAGCTCCTCGGCCTTGGGGCGAATCACATTATGCAGATAGCGGGCGGCATTAGACATTACTGTGGCAAACAACTCGGTTTTCTGCCGCGCTTCGCGCTCCACATCCTGCTGCAAAAAATAACCACCGCCACCAACGGCCAGCACCAGCGACAGAACATATACAACCGCCAGCATCACGACAATGCGCTTACGAATTGACATATTTTTCAGCATTACCAGATTCCCCCATTTAAATCAGTGTCAACCTGCCGCCTCGCAACCAAACTGCCACCGGGCAGCGTAGCACAAGGGGACAGTAATTTCAGCTACATGTGCCGAGCGTAAAACTCCGAGCGCACCTCTTCACCAATATCCTGCATCAACTTGTTTACCAGATCGTTGTAACTGGCCAGATCCATCGGCTGACCTTGAATATAATTTGTATTCTTGAAATAATTTTCCATCATTACCACGCCCAGCGGACCGACAAAGTCGATATAGTCATTAACCAGGCGCGACACCTTTTTTGCCGGCACTACACTGCCGCCAGCCGCCGTCTGATCACCTTTGTCGTCATGCTGCACAACTGCGCCAACTGCGTCCTGAGCAGTTGCATCGCCCCGCAGCAGCTCGTCGGTAACGGGCCTGGGCAGCCGCTTGCGCGTTTTTACTCCCTTGATAAAGCTGGCTTCGAGCAACTTTTTGCCCCTGATCGCCGCCAGTGAATCTTCGGGAGAGAGCAGCCCAAGCTTAATAAAAACCGCCTCTCCCCCTTCGATAGCCACCTTGCACAGATGAGGTACACCGGAAAATTTCAGCGCCAGTTGTCCGTCGCCTTCACCGGCATACTTTCTGAATACTGCTGACAGTTCCACGCTTACGCTCCCCCAAGGTACTTTTTAACCGCCAGGAGTATCTCCATCGGCTCGTAAGGTTTGGTAATATACTCATCCGCCCCCTGTTTTTTTCCCCAGAACTTATCGCTGTCACCAGATTTAGACGTGGTAAGAATCACCGGAATATGCTTGTACTTGGGATTTCTCTTCAGGGAACGGCAAACCTGAAAACCGTTTTTATTCGGCATAATTACGTCGAGAATAATCAGGTCAAAGGCGTCGGAATATATCTTCTGCTCAGCATCTTTGCCATCTACAGCGGTTACAATTTCGTGCCCGGTTCCCTTGATGGCATCGATCAGAAACGCCATCTCCGTTTTGCTGTCATCTGCAACTAGAATCTTAGCCATAACATCTCCACCAGAATTGTCTTGAGTTCCCTTGGAATGGGTTCGACTGCAAAAAATACACCAATACACACAAGCGCCGCCGGGCAGCACTCCACGGACCGGAGTCATGTTCACACCGGCCAATGCACCGACGACCTGTTAAACAGAAAGGCAAATTAAATAGCTAGGCAAATTAATCAGTTAACACAAACCCGGTTACAACAACTGTATACGACGCGGCTATTCCACTGATTTAATCCACCGGCAACAAAAACAACAATTGCCAATCTACACCAATGAACGCTGTTTTTCCAGCAATCTCCATCTTTAACAGCCATAACAATCCTGCTATATCACGTATACCAGCGCCACACATTCCGGCAAAACACCATAAAAAAGCCCCGCAACGAATTGCTACGGGGCCAGGATTTTCGACTACTAGCTACAGCTTTTCGCCTGCAAACGAGTAAAACCGGTCCTCGACCAACCGATTTTTCGCTTCGAGCCGCAAAGTCAGACAGACTCTGGACGTAACACACAACTACACCAAATATACGCCAAAACACCTATCCATCAATAGCCATGCAGCTTATCTATGTACTCCGGCAAAAACAGTGAAATCTGCGGAATATAGGTGATAAGAATCAGGAAGAACAGCAGCAGCAGCAACCACGGTAACGCCGCCCTGACCACCCAAGTGATATTATGACCGGTAATACCGGCAGTAACAAACAGGTTCAAACCTACCGGCGGTGTAATCATGCCGATCTCCATATTTACCACCATGATGATGCCCAGATGTACCGGGTCAATGCCCAGTTTTACCGCGATGGGAAACAATATAGGTGCCATAATGAGGATAATGGCCGAAGGCTCCATAAAATTTCCGGCAATCAGCAACAGAATATTAACTACAATGAGAAACCCCCAGCTCGGCAGGCCCCAGTCAACAATCATGTGCGCCAGATGATGCGGGATTCGTTCGGTAGTCAGCACATGAGCAAACAGCATGGCGTTACCGATGATAAACAGCAACATAATCGACACCTTGGAAGCATCGCGAAACACCCTATGCACATCGGCATTGAAAAACGAGCGCGGCAGCGCCGTCACGGTCAGCGCCAGGTTACGACTGATGATACTGACAACCCTCTCATCTTTGTCCTTACGCCACGGTACCCCTTTGAGCGGCCCCATATCTCGATAGATAAAAATGGCGATAAAGAATGCATATACCGCCGATACTGCCGCCGCCTCGGTGGGACTGGCAATACCGCCATAGATAGAACCAAGAACGATGATAATCATCATCAAGCCCCAACCGGCACTGATACCGGAACGAAGCAAGCCTTTAAAACCCACCCACGGCTGAGCGGGCAGTTTTTTCACCCGCGCCACGATATAGATCACCAGCATCAGCATGCCGCCCATCATCAAGCCAGGCAACAAACCGGCCATAAACAACCGTGCCGCCGATTCCTCAGTGGCTGCGGCGTACACCAGCATGACAATGGATGGCGGAATCAGAATACCCAAAGTACCGGCGTTGGTGATAACTCCGGCGGCAAGTTCTTCGGGATAACCGGCTTTCACCATGCCGACAATAACGATAGAGCCGATGGCGGCAACCGTAGCCGGAGAAGAGCCGGAAACCGCAGCAAAAATCATGCACGCCAACACCGACGCCATGGCCAGTCCGCCGCGAATCCAGCCAACGCAATCGATGGCAAAGTTGATTATACGATTGGCAACACCGCCAGTAGAAAGAAACGCCGACGACAGTATAAAGAACGGAATAGCCAGCAAGGTGTAATGCTCCGACTGTGATTCAAACAGTTTAAGAGCAATAGATGCCAGCGAATCATGGGAAAACATCAGGATACTGGTGATACTGGACAAGCCGAGTGCAAACGCAATGGGCATACCGGTAAGCAGACACAGCAGCAGAATAAAAAACAAAGTAATTGTCGCCATTATACGCTGCCCTCCCCGCTTTGCTGAGCCTGCTTGACTTCATCGATCAGATGCATACTCTCCTGCGCCTCATCCACCTGGCTGAAACCTTCGGCTTTACCTTGAATGATGGCCCACAGCAGCAGCAGCAACCGTATCGCTATCATCACCATACCGATCAGCAAAATACTGTGAGCTATCCACTTTGGAATTGCCATGTCTTCGAGTTCAATACCGATCATACGCAGCTTACTGAGATAGATCCAGGCACCCTGAATAAACAAGCCGCAATAACACAGGCAGGCCACAACAGCAATGCCGCCGACAATACGACGCGGAACAGGAGGCAGGACTTTAACCAGCACATCCACACCTATGTGAGAACCGACTTTTATCCCGTACGACACCCCGAACAACACCAGCCACGCCGACATGTGCAGCGTAAGCTCCTGTGACCACATCAGGCCACGACCGAAACCGAAACGCAGCACAACATCCATAAACACCAGCAATGTCATGGCCGCCAGCAGCAAAGAGATTATGGTCTCTTCTATCCCGTTGATAATACGGATGAACATAGATTACCCCGTTGAATACATGTTGCAAAAAACACTCGCGGGTTTCCATAAAGGAAACCCGCGAATGAAAATCACAGATCTGACTGACGACTATTTCTTGTTAGCAGCGATTGCCGCGTTTACATACTCTTTGCCAATCTCGTCTTCAAATTTTTTCCACACCGGTTTCATCTTGTCAACCCACTGCTGACGCTGCTCAGGTGTAAGCTCAATAATGGTGCTACGCTTGGAATCGATGATCTTCTGGCGATCGGAAACCGATTTTTCAGCGGCAACTTTATTACCGAAAGCAATGGCCTCGTCCAGGCATTTCTTAACCTCGACACGGATATCGTCAGGCAGACCGTTCCAGAACTCAGTAGAGGTGATCACCAGATAATCGAGCAGACCATGGTTGGATTCGGTGATATAGGGCTGCACCTCGTAGAACTTTTTGGAATAGATATTGGACCAGGTATTTTCCTGACCGTCGATGGCTTTGGTCTGCAACAGGGTGAACACCTCTGAAAACGGCTTCTTCAGCGGCATGGCACCAACCGCCTCAAACTGGGCGGCCAGCACGTCGGAAGACATGATGCGGAATTTCTTGCCCTTGGCATCGGCGGGAACACGCAGTGGCGAACTGGCGGACAGCTGCTTCAGGCCGTTATGCAGATAACCAAGTCCGAGCAGACCTTTACTCTCAACTGAGTGGAGCAGCTTCTGACCGGCAGGACCCTGCTGAAAACGATCAACAGCGGCCATATCGTCAAACAGAAATGGCAGGTCGAATACCTGCAGCGACTTGGTGTATTTTTTGAACTTGGACAGAGACGGCGCCGCCATCTGCACATCACCGAGCATCATGGCTTCAAGAACTTTGTTGTCACCAAACAGCTGTGAATTGGGGAACACCTCAACCTCAACCTTACCGGGCAGCTTTTTCTCCACCAGCTCTTTGAATTTGTTGGCCATCTGCCCTTTGGGGGTGTTCTCGGCCACAACGTGGGAGAACTTGATGACGATCGGCGCCGCCGAAACAGTGGTTACCGCCACCATACACAGTGCAGCCGCCAGCAAACTGACCATAACGAGCTTGTTACTTTTCATTTTTTCCATCCTCCAAATAGATTATGTAGAACGAATTTCCTCCGACACCGCCACCACGACAGCGTCACCACCACACCACAATCGTGCCTCAGGTAAATCCGGCACGCTAAATTTAATGGCACCAGCATCGCATATTAGCGGAGAAAAATCGCCTGTTTTTTTTGTTCCGGCGAAAAAAGTTACTATATAACGATAAGCTCATACCACATAGCTCACAAACTACCTTTTAAGCACTCGAAAAAATTTAATCAAATAATCGCCACCTGACCACAATGTAAGCGCCAGGGAAGCGTAGAAAAATACCGTACCGACAAAATGCATGTCGACATGGAACAGTTCCCAGCGCAAACCAAACAGCCAGTAATAATCGTAGTGCAGCAGCAAGGCGATGATCGCCACCATTTGCAGGATAGTCTTGTACTTACCCAGATCGCTGGCGGCAATGACAATCCCCTCCGACGACGCCACCGAGCGCAAACCACCGATCAAAGTATCGCGGGCGATAATGAGAAACACTGCCCATGCCGGCACCCGCCCCAGCGGAATCATCATGATCAGCGCCGCCACCACGATCAGCTTATCCGCCAGCGGATCGAGGAACTTGCCCATTACCGTAACAATTCCCCACTTGCGTGCCAGGTAACCGTCAAGCCAGTCGGTAACACAGGCAACGGAAAAAATTGTTGCCGCCCAGAAGCCAGACTGGCGCGAGTCGGAAAACAGCAGCACCAGCACCAGCGGAACGCAGGCTATACGTCCCAAGGTTAGCATATTGGGCAAGTTGTTCATCATCTTGTTCTGTTTCATGTTCATAAACCACCCCGGCTGTACAGCCGTCTGTAATGTTTAACTTTTTGCAAATACGCCCGCGTTTCGGCAAATGGGGGTACACCGCGGTAACGCTCAACCGCCCCGGGACCGGCGTTATAAGCCGCCAGCGCCAGATCGAGATTGCCGCCAAAACGATCCAGCATCATACGCAGATATCTGGTGCCACCGGAGACATTTGACGCAGCATCGTAAGGATCGCCGATATTCAAATCTTTGACAGTATCGGGATGCAACTGCATCAAACCAATGGCACCTCTAGTCGACACGGCATCGACGATAAAATCACTCTCGACCTTTATGACCGCCCGCACCAGGCTCTCATCGAGATTGTGCAAATTGGCGTAATGGCGAATAAGGCCGATAATATTGCGCTGCCGACGCGCCACATCGCCAGCTTCGGCTGCGTAGAAATGATACCGCGACGATACCGGCACGTTGCTGAAATGGAGATGCCCCTGCCGATCAACGTATTTATATATGGCAGCCTCACCGAAACCGACCTGACACACAACCAATCCCAGCACCACAAGCATATACTTGCCCGTCAAAATCAACCAACCTTTTTGTCATGTTAGGGTAGATTACAACACCACCTCGGCGTTATGCTTGACAGAGCAACGCACTCGGCTAATAATGGCACGTTGCGCCGACGACACAGTTTAACTCAAGCTGCAGCAGGATGCACCATTTAGTCGTAATCGTCCACGATGTACTGTAATTTTATTCCATCCTTCGGGGGACTGCAATGAAGATCACATCAGACTTTCTTATCATCGGCAGCGGGATTGCCGGACTGTCATTCGCGTTAAAGGTTGCCGATTCGAAAAAAGTGGCATTAATTACCAAAAGGGAATTGGCGGAAACGTCCACCCGCTACGCCCAGGGCGGCATCGCCACGGTATTTTCCAGTGAAGACTCCTTCGATTCCCATGCCGAGGACACCATGGTGGCCGGCGCCTTCCTTTCCCACCGCGATATCGTCGATATCGTAGTGCAAGGCGGACCGCAAGCCATAGAAAATCTTATCAACTTCGGTACCCAATTTACCCGTAACGACACAGGCAACTACGACCTGACTCGCGAAGGCGGCCACAGTTTCCGCCGTATTCTTCACGCCGCCGACATCACCGGGCGCGAAATTGAACGCGCCCTGGCAGAGGCGGCACAACAGCACCCCAACATCACCATCTACGAACACCACTGCGCCATCGACCTGATCACTGAAGCCAAGGTGCGCCAGCGTCGCCTGCAGCGCAACCGCTGTCTGGGCGCTTATGTACTCAACAACGCCACAAAGGAGGTAATTACCTTTGGCGCCAAAGTAACGGTGCTGGCCACCGGCGGTGCCGGCAAGGTGTATCTGTACACCTCCAATCCAGATATAGCTTCCGGCGACGGCATTGCCATGGCCTACCGCGCCGGGGCAGCGGTAGCCAACATGGAGTTCATGCAGTTTCACCCCACTACCCTGTATCATCCCCATGCCAAATCATTCCTCATTTCCGAGGCGGTACGCGGCGAGGGCGCGATTCTCAAGCGGGCCGACGGCCACGCTTTTATGGCGGAATACCACGAGCTCAAGGATCTGGCTCCGCGCGATATTGTGGCGCGCGCCATAGACAACGAGATGAAGGTCAACGGCGACGACTGCGTATTTCTCGATATCACCCACAAAGGCGCTGACTATGTAAAAGATCGCTTTCCCAATATCTACGAAACGCTGCTGAAATACGGCGTGGACATGGCCAAAGAGCCGGTACCGGTGGTACCGGCGGCCCACTACCTGTGCGGTGGTGTCCAGGTGGACAGCTACGGTCAAACCGAGATCAGCAACCTGTTTGCCATCGGCGAGGTCTCCTGTACCGGCCTGCACGGCGCCAATCGCCTGGCCAGCAACAGCCTGCTGGAAGGAGCGGTGTTCGGTGAGCGTGCCGCCGCCCGCGCCCTGGAAAATATCGACTCCCAGCCAATGCATTTTCCGGCGGTGGAACCGTGGGATTACGGCAGCGCCATCGACAGCGATGAAGAGGTGGTGGTCACCCACAACTGGGATGAAATCCGCCTGTGCATGTGGAACTACGTCGGCATTGTCCGCTCCAATAAGCGCCTGAGCCGGGCGCTGCGCCGCATCAATATGATTCAGGAAGAGATTCACGAATACTACTGGAACTTTAACGTTACCAGCGACCTGCTGGAGCTGCGCAATATCGCCACCGTGGCGGAACTGATCGTGCGCTGCGCGCTGGAACGCAAAGAAAGCCGTGGCCTGCACTACACCATCGACTACCCGCAGACCGACGATATACACTGGAAAAAAGATACCGTAATCCGCAAAACCTTTTAGAGGAGCCCCACCGTGACCATTGATGAAATCCGCGCCGAGATCGACAGCATAGATGACAAGCTGTTGCGTATCTTCAACCGCCGCGCCGAGCTGGCCCTGCAGATAGGTCATTTAAAAAAACAGCTCGACCTACCCATTTACGACCCGGAGCGCGAAAAGCGGATTTTCACCAAAATGGCCGCCAATAACCCCGGTCCACTGGACAACAACGCCATCAAGCGCCTGTTCGAACGGGTTATCGACGAGTCACGCAGTCTGGAGCGGATTAAATCAAAAGGGCTTTAACCATGTTGATTGTATTAAAAAAACAGATAGATGAACCGGAGTTGGAGCAGATCAAACAGTATCTTATAAACCAGGACTTTGACTTTCACCAGTCGACAGGCTCCAACCGCATCATCATCGGCGTAATCGGCGATACCCAACAATTTGACACAACTACCCTGGAGCAGATGAACGGCGTGCATGTGGTATTCAAAATACCTGCGGAAGAGTGAACTTTGAACTTACGGCAGACTGCTAGGAGTCTGTGACAGGTTCCTGGATGGCGGCGGCGCTGCGGCCGGCCAGGTAACCGGTAGAAAATGCCGCCTGCAGGTTGTAGCCGCCAGTGTCGGCCTGCAGGTCGAGAACTTCTCCGGCAAAGTACAGACCTGACACCAAGCGTGACTCCATGCTGCGTGGGTTTACCTGTTTTAAATCAACGCCACCGGCGGTCACAATGGCCTCGTCCATGGGGCGGTGGCCGCTCACCGGCAGAACAAAATTCTTCAGCCAGTGGCGCAGGCGTTTGCGCTGCGCCACTGTAATACTGTGACCGCAGCAATCACCCGGCAAATCTGCCTGCTGCAGACACACCGGCACCATTTCACGCACCATGAGTCCGCGCAAAATACTCTCCAGCTCCTCGGCGTGACGGCGACGAAAATCACGTTGCAGGCGCGCGTCGAGCTTCTTATCGTCCAGTGCCGGTTTCAGATCGAGGCGCAACTCCACCTGCTTCCCCTCCGCCAGCGCATCAACGGCGACGCCACTCATGGTCAGCACCACCGGCCCAGTAACGCCATCTTCATTGAACACCAGTTCACCAAACTCGGCGGCAGCCTTTTTACCATCAACAAACAACGCCGCAGCGATATTGCGCAGGTTGAGACCACATAGCTGAGCCGCTGCCGCACCGGTGGTCACCAGCGGCACCAGAGCGGGACGCAACGGCACAATACGGTGGCCAACCGCCGCTGCCAGGGCGCAACCGGCACCATCAGAGCCGGTGGCTGAGTAGCTGCTGCCGCCGCAGGCAACAATTACCGCATCGGTACGGATATGCTGTCCGTTGCTCACTACCGCGACCACGCGGTTTTCCTCGACGACAATACGTTCCACGGCACTGCGATAATGAATTTCGGCACCGGCGGCCAGCAACCAGCGCCGCAACAGTTCGACCACCTGCTGCGCCTTGCCGGCAGCCGGGAATATCCGCCCGCCGCGCTCGCGGGTCAACTCAAGACCGTGAGCGCTGAAAAAATCGACCAAATCGTCGCTAAACCACACATTGAACGCCTGGCGCAAAAAACGACCGTTACTGCCAAAGTGGCCGATAAAATCAGCCAGGGCAGCGCTATTGGTAAGATTGCAACGCCCCTTGCCGGTTATAGCCAGTTTAAGCCCGGCGCGGCGCATTTTTTCCAGCACCACAACTTCGGCCCCGGCTTCAGCCGCCTGACCGGCAGCCATCATACCGGCGGCACCGGCGCCGACAACCACCACTTTAGGATATTTATCCGCCACAGCGCTTCAGCCGCCAGCCACGTTCGCTGATATATTGCGCCACACTATCGCGATGATCGCCCTGAATTTCGATATTACCCTGTTTCAGGGTACCGCCACTGCCACAGCGCTGTTTAAGAGTTTTGGCCAGCTGCTTCAGCTCCGCCCCCACCAGCGGCAGATCGCTGACAACAGTAACCGCCTTGCCGCCACGCCCTTTGCGTTCCAGCCGCAGGCGCACCGGCCCGGCCGCAGGCTGTTTCTGCTCGCGGCGACAGATGCAGGCACCAACCGGCTGCGCACAGTCAGGGCACATACGCCCTTTATCACTGGAGTAGACCAGCCCGGTTTCCTCGTCAGCCATTGGCGCACAACTCCCGCGCCGCCTTTATACGCTGCAGGCAGCGCTCACGCCCTAGCGCCAGCATAATTTCGTAGATTCCCGGCGCACTGGTACCGCCGCTTAAAGCCACCCGCGTCGGCTGGCCGACCTTGCCGAACTTGAGCCCGGTACGTTCCAGCACCCGCTTGAACGCCGCCTCAACCCCGTCACTGTCAAACGTTGCGCCACTTAACTCCTCGTGCAAAACAGCAAATATCTCCTCCTGCTCCGCAGTGATAAACTTCGCCCGCGCCTTGGCGTCATGCACCACCGGCTCTGTGAAATAAAACGCCGCTTTTTGCGCCATCTCCACCATGGTTCGGCTACGATCCTGCAGGCTTTTCACCACCAGTGCCAGGTCGATATCCTCAGCGGGAACAATATCGATCCGGGCCAGATAAAAACGTAGCAGCTCGCCCAGCCGCCTGGCGTCACCGGTTTTGATATAATGCTCATTGAGCCACAGTAGTTTTTCCGGGTTGAACACCCCGGCGCTGCGCCCGACATTGTCGAGAGAAAATTTCTCCACCAGTTCATCCATGGAGAAAATCTCCTCATCACCATACGACCAGCCCAAGCGCACCAGATAGTTAACCAGTGCCTCAGGCAGATAGCCCATATCACGATACGCCATCACCGAAGTAGCACCGTGGCGTTTGGAAAGGCGCTTTTTATCGGCACCGAGAATCATCGGCACATGGGCAAATTCCGGCACCGGATAGCCCAGCGCCGTGTAGATCTGAATCTGCCTGGGAGTGTTGTTTACATGGTCGTCGCCACGCAATACCAGCGTCAGCCCCATCTCGGCATCATCCACCACCACGACAAAATTATAAGTGGGAGTACCGTCGCTGCGCTGGATAATCATGTCGTCCAGTTCGCTGTTGTCAAAGGTTATCCTCCCCTTGATGCGATCGACAAAACTGGTGCGCCCCTGCTGCTGCGATTTAAAACGCACCACATAGGGAGTGCCGTCGTCAGCGCGCGGCGGCAGATCACGACAGGTACCGTCATAGCACGGCTTGTCGCCGCGTTGACGCGCCGCCTCCCGTTTGGCATCCAGTTCTTCCGGCGTGCAGTAACACTTGTACGCCTTACCAGTATCGAGCAACTGCTGAATTTTGCGCTGGTACAGATCAAAGCGCTCACTCTGATAAAATGGCCCTTCGTCACAACTTAGCCCCAGCCAGGCCATGGCATCGAGGATGGCATCCACCGACTGCTGAGTAGAACGCTGCACATCGGTATCCTCAATACGCAGGATGAAAGTACCCTGCTCCTTGCGCGCCAGCAGATAGTTGAACAGTGCGGTACGGGCGCCACCGATATGCAGATAGCCGGTGGGGCTGGGAGCAAAACGAACTCGCGTCTGTGACATAGAAATATCCTCCATTATCCCGGCACGCCGGGCAGCGGAATAAACCGAGTAAAGCAAAAGGGGAACCAGCCGGTTCCCCTTTTTGATTGTGCATATATACAGATATTTTTAACGCTTGGAGAACTGGAAGCTGCGCCGTGCGCCGGCACGACCGTACTTCTTCCGTTCCTTGATGCGGCTGTCGCGGGTAATAAACCCGGCTTTTTTCAGCACCGGTCGCAATGAAGCGTCCGTCTCCAGCAGCGCCTTGGTGATGCCGTGCTTGATAGCACCGGCCTGACCGGAAGGACCGCCACCCTGAACATTGACATAAATGTCATATTTGCCCATGTTGTCGGTCAGCTCCAAAGGCTGACGAATAATCATCTTTGAGGTCTCGCGACCAAAATAATCGTTATAATCCTGCTTGTTTACAATAATATTGCCAGCGCCGGGCTTCATCCACACCCGGGCGATGGAAGTTTTTCTCTTGCCGGTGGCATAAAATCTTTGTTCAGCCATGATGTATCATTCTCCTTGAAGTAAACTAGATATCGAGTACTTTGGGCTGTTGAGCTGCGTTCTTATGCTCGCTGCCGGCGTAGACTTTAAGTTTTTTCAACATCTGCCGCCCCAACTTGTTCTTGGGCAACATACCGCGTACCGCCTTGATCAACACCTCCTCAGGCTTCTTAGCCAACAGTTTTTCGGCGTTGATTTCGCGGATACCGCCGGGAAAGCCAGTATGGTGATAATACTTCTTATCGGCCAGTTTATTACCGGTAAGTACCAGCTTTTCAGCGTTTACTACCACTACATAGTCACCAGTATCGACATGGGGAGTATAGATGGCTTTATGCTTGCCGCGCAAAATAGTGGCAATACGCGCCGCAGCGCGACCAAGAACCTTGCCCTCCATATCAACCAGAAACCAGTCTCTCTTTACCTCAGATGCTTTTGCTGCTTGCGTGCTCATGGTTATCCTCTCATGTATATAAAAATCTGCGTAGCTGTACGGGGCTCACAGAGTTGAGGAACATAGCGGAAATCAACGCCGCAGTCAAGGATTTTATCC